>CAYWBA010000271.1:0-4706 GCA_964455955.1 uncultured Planctomycetota bacterium
GCGGGATAGAAATCCGAGACCCGCCACCGTTTATCGGTGGGGATAATTGTTAAACTTATCCGGGCCGCAGGCGACCCGGCTAAACTACTGCGTGGGAGGCGGTTTTGGGTCAGGGCAGGTGGTAGTCAACGACGAGGTTTGGCCTGCAGCTCCATTCACGCGAGTCGCAGTCGAAGCCGTCAACATCAGCGGATGTAAAATCAGGTGCGATGGCTATGCCGAGGTTAGTTGCAGGGGTGTTAACCCAGCCCTGGACCATGGCGATGAGTTCGGGTTCTGTTACCTTGAACCAGCTAGTGTATCCGTCGGCCGGGCCGGTGAACTGTACGACAAGAGTCAAAGCAGGCGCGTTGGTCCAGGTTATAACGCTCTCGAACCATGCCATGTCAGCCTCGTAGAGGCTGAAGGTGAAACCTGCGGCAAGCGTGTTTACGCAGAAGGTCACGTAGAGATGCAGCTCGACCGAGTCAACGATGGCGGTGGTGGGGATTGACGAGGTGTTGAAGTAGAGGAAAGCGCGCCGCTCGCCAGCCGGGGCGACGGTGAGCTGGTCGCCAGCGGTAAGGATAGTAGAGCTGCCTTCATTGGTGTCAGGCTGGCCTTCGCATACAGTAGCGTCCATAATGGCCACAATGCCGGGTACGGGTACAATCGTCGGGTCATCCTCCTTGTTATTGCAACTGAACTGGGCCATAAGCAGGGCTGAAACAGTTAGCAGGACGATAATTGCGAAGGCGATTTTTCTGGACATTGGAGTCTCCCTGACAAGTACTGTTCGGACACAAGGCTGGCACAATTGTGGCAGCTTGAGGCGGTTTTGTCAAGTGAAAACTTTTCGCCTTGCGGCCTGCGCCTGCCGGGCGAAGCTGTCTGTCAGTCCTTGAATATTTTGACCTTGCCGTCGTTCTGGTCGGCGAGCTTTGTGAGGAAGTCAACCAGTCTCTGCTTGTTGAATTCCATGCGTGCCTTGCCGACGAGCAGGCCGATGGTGTTGACAATGACGCTGCGCCCCCTGTTCCAGCGCTGGACGGCGGCGAGTATGTCGGAGGGCCTTGTCTTGTCGCCGACTGACGGGTTGCCATCTGAGAGGAAGTAGATGGTGTCAACATCTTTGTCCTTGAACGCTTCTTCGAGCGCGCCGTAAGTATTGGTGCCGCCTTCTGCTTTCATGGCCATGACGAAGTCCACCGCCTCTTTTCTGTTTTCGCCAGTTGCTTCCGTGAGCTTGGTTTTCCATTTCTGCACTTCAGCGGCGAAGGTGATGATGTTGAACTTGGCATCTTCGCCGAGGACGCTTTTCACAACGAAGGCGAGTTCGAGTTTGAGCATTGCAATGCGTGTGCCGGAGGAGCCGGGCTTGACGCCCTCCTCCCCGAGCTTGGGCGGCTCCTTGCCGTCATCCGGGTCGCCGGAAGAATCTCCCGGTATGCGGCCCTTGGCGGTCATGCTGCCCGATACATCGCAGACGAAGATGGCGCGCTTGGATTTTATAGTGCCGTAAAGGGTGGTTGTGACCTGGCCGTCTTTGAGGCTTCCGTCTGCCGCGCTGCGCGGTGGAGGCGGCACGTTCTCGTCGTAGGAGTTTTTGCCGCCTTCCTGCTCCCACCAGCCGCGAAACTCACTTGCGCGAATCAGCCCGTACCGGCCTGTCATATTTTGCAGTGCAAGAGTCAGCGCCCGCGACACCTTTTCGTTTTTTGACTTTTCGGCGCGTTCAAGGGCTTCAATCATCGGCTCGACCGCGCTCTTGGCGCGTATGATGGAGAGTGCGTCCGCGGCCGCGATTTTGGCGTTTGAGCTGCCGCTTTTCAGGATTTTCAGGAGCGCGTCAACTGCCGCCATTTCCTTGCGGCGTTTCATCACCTCGCAGAGGACCCATATAACCTTGATGTTACTGCTCCTGGAGAGCTCCTCGATGAGGTACTGAGCGGTTTCGGAGTTTTTTGTGTTTGCGAGCGCATTGAGCGCAGCCTCTTCAATTTCCAGCTCCGGTTCCTTTCTGCCCCTGTAGACCAGGCCGAGCATGCTGTTTATCGCTTTTCCGTCGCCGGAGTCGGCAATTCTCCGGATGACGCTGCAAATCCCGGACAGCAGCGACCGTATGTTCATGCTGAGCTGCCTTCGCTGGCGGGAGAGGTCGCGCAGCGAATCGCGCATTTTCTGGCGCTTGGGGTTTTTGCGGTCAGTTTCTTTGTATTTTTCGTAGATTTTCTTGTACTTTTTTTCGAGTTTTGCAAGCTCTTTGCGCAGCCCGGGCAGCTCTTTAAGTCCGGATTCCAGCCGCTGTACATCGTTTGCTCCCGGCAGAGGGCTTGATGGCTGGCCCGGCCTGCCCGGAGGCGGCCCGCCCTGGGCCAGGACTGCAGGAATCAGGACGAATAGAAGGAAAAGAACAATCGAGCTTCGCAACGCGGGGTTTCTCATTAAAATGCCTCCCTCGGCCACATTTCAGTATATTTAACGCCGGCGGGGTACCAAGTGTTAGGCAGGTTTTTTGGCAGAATTGCCTGTGCGCCAGGAGAAAGCCGCCCCCCGGGGGCGAGGGGCGA
Organism: uncultured Planctomycetota bacterium; assembly: GCA_964455955.1. GTDB lineage: Bacteria > Planctomycetota > SKW154 > SKW154 > DAOVDS01 > CAYWBA01. Next base: position 2,550 of record CAYWBA010000271.1, read on the forward strand.
CTGACTGAACAGCGTTTCTGCATCTTCTATTGTTTTTCGAGTTTTGCGATACGGTAGTGTTCCTCGAAGTAGAACTTTACCTCCACTCTATTACCGACCTCTACGGAATGGATAAGCTTGACCTCTTCCGGGTCAGGGACCCATTTACCTTGTTTATTCTTTATCCAGTTGACGTAGAAGGTGACGGTATGTCCGACCATTTTCTCAGCGCCTTTTGAGGTTTTTGCGACCTTAATCGAAATGGTTTTGGTGGCGATTTCGACAACTTCTCCCAGCAGGGCGCCTTCTTTCGGCCAGCCTTCGGGTCTTTCGTCCCTGCCTTCTCCCTCCTGTGCGGGCGTGAATTCGAGGTCCACAAAGAGGTCGTGCTTGGCCTTGACTTTCAGCCCCTCGACCTCCAGGGTCTTGTATCCCTTGGCGCTGACGCGCAGGGTGTAGGTGCCGGGCTTGAGCCATTCAAGCTCGTAAGCCTCGCTGCCTGCTTCTACTCTGGCTGATTTGACGGTGCGGCCCTTGGAGTTCAGGGCCTCGACCTCGAACGTTGGGGCGTTGCGGACCCTGCCGACAATGCGGCCCTTGTTTTTCCACGCCTTGTGGTCCTTGGCCTTGTAGGCGGGCTTGCCGTGTTCGATTTTGCCCAGCGCTTTTTCGGGCTGCTTTGGTTTCTCCTTTTTATCAGGCGATTTTTTGTCTTTGTCAGCCTCTTTTGCTTTCTGGACGCGCTTGCGCTGCTTCTCGCTCAGCTCCAGTATGTGCAGGCGTTCGCCCTCGTCGTTTATCACCTCGATTTTGATTTTCTCGCCGACCTTGAGGCTCTTGATAAATGTCATGTGGTTCGGGACAGGCCGCCACTTGCCGCTGTCGCCCTTTTCCCACTGCGTGTTGACAAGCAGCTTCTTGCCAATCGCGCTTTTTGGCTTTTTAGCCTTGTTGCCTTCCCAGAGCTTGAGAACCTTTCGCACCTTGAGCACGAATCCGTGTTTCTCTATAGAAACAACCTTGCCCTCGAGCATGCCGGAGAAGCCTTTCATGCCGTCAGGCAGCTTCGGCTTCGTCACAGTCTCTTCACCACCCGCCTGCAGCGCGACCTGGTCCGCGCCCCAGGCGAACATGGCGCTCAACAGCACAGCGCCCGCCAGCACCTTGACATGCATCTTCACCAGACAATCCTCCTTTCTGAGGACCTGGACGGAGAACATGGTTCCCTTTACCAGAACCTTTCCCGCCTCAGTCCTGACCACAAACTCGCCTTTTCCACGCTCAACATCGCAGATAACCTTTCCTTCCTCGACAAATACCTCCTCTTCTCTCTCGCCGCCCCCGACGCGCAGCACACTTCGCGGCTCAAGCTCGACCCAGCAGTAGCCGCCGAGCCTAAGCGTTGCGGACTTCTCCCTGGTCTTGACTACAGAACCCCGGCGCAGAGCCCCGCCGCCAACAATTTCATAAGAACCTGATACCTGCGGCTCAGGATAAGAGTCGCCGGGAAGCATCCATCCAAGAACAACAACAATAAGAACCACGGCGGCGGCAACGGCTGCTGCAAGCCATCGAACTGCCATCCTCCGTTTCGGGAAAGCCCTTGCGATAATCCTTTCCGCAAGGTCCGGCGGCGCTTCGCCACCAACAACCTCACTGAGGAGTATGTGCACCAACCTGCCTCTGCCGTACTTAATCGGCATCACGTGTTCTCCACCCTGAAGCGCCTGCTTATGCAGTCAGCCAGGCTCGACCTGATTCGCCGCATCAGAGTTTTAACCCCATCCACGGTCATTTTGAACATACGGGCCATCTCGGAGCGGGACTTCTTCTGCGCGTACCGCAAATGTATCACGCTGCGCTGTTTCTCCGAGAGGGTCTCAAGGCACTTCCTGAGAGCCTCGACATAGTCGAACCCGTCGCTGTCGCGCAGGAATTCAGATGTCCAAGTATCTTCCGCCTGCTTGAGAGCCTCGCTGTCCACCCGGACAGGATTGGCGCGGTCGCGGCGGCAGAAAGAAAGAAATACGTTCCGCGCTATCCCCCGCAGCCACGCGGCGCGCAGCCTGATATTCGCCATGTCCGGATGCGCCGCGGTTGTGAAAGCAGCCAGGAAAGTGTCCTGCAGGAGGTCCCGGGCGGCATCTTCGTCTGCGCCCAGGTATCGTATGTACCTGT
>CAYWBA010000272.1:0-4652 GCA_964455955.1 uncultured Planctomycetota bacterium
CTTGCACCATCCGTTGCGACTGACTCTGCGAGTTCTGCGCGGTATCTGGCGTAGGTTGAGAAGGCGGGTAAGTTCCTGTCTAAAAGGAAAGAAAGACCTGCCACCCTTTTCAGACATGTCGGCATAAGGAGAATAAGTGAGCGGCAGACTTATCAAGATCGGTAAGCGCGAGGTTGGCCCGGGCGAACAAGTCTTCATAATCGCCGAAGCCGGGGTAAATCACAACGGCGACCTGCCGACTGCAAAGCGCCTTGTGGACGTGGCTTGCGTAGCCGGCGCAGATGCGGTAAAGTTCCAGACCTTCAAGGCCGACCGGGTAGTTACCGCCCAAGCTCCTAAGGCTGACTACCAGATGCAAACCACGAGCAAAGATGAATCACAGCTCAGGATGCTTCAGGAACTTGAGCTTTCACCACAGGCTCATCAGGAACTTCACAGCCATTGCCAGGAACGGGGCATCATGTTTATGTCCTCACCTTTCGACAAGGGAAGCGTGGACCTGCTTGAAAAAATGGGCGTCCCGGCTTACAAAATCGGCTCCGGCGAGATAACAAACTGGCCGTTTCTTGAGTATGTCGCCCGCAAGGGAAAGCCTGTTATTCTCTCAACAGGCGCCTCTGAGCTGCGTGAAGTTGAAGAAGCCCTCAGGGTAATGCGCAGGGCGGGTAACGAACAGCTCATACTTCTGCACTGCGTCTCGAACTATCCTGCAGACCCGGCTGATGCTAACCTTCGCGCTATGCAGACTATGGCCTCGGCATTTCAGGTGCCGGTGGGGTACTCCGACCACACCCCCGGCATAGACGTAGCGCTCGCATCTGTTGCTTTGGGCGCGTGCGTTATCGAAAAACACTTCACGCTGGACAAAGACATGCCCGGGCCTGACCACAAAGCTTCTCTTGAGCCTCGAGAACTGGAAGCGCTGGTGCAGGGTATCAGGATTGTCGAAAAAGCCCTGGGCGACGGTATCAAGATTCCCAGACCCTCGGAGGAGAACACGCGCCGGATTGCCCGCAGAAGTCTCGTTCTCGTCCGTGATATACCGGAAGGAAACGAGATTGAACCGGATAAACTTACTGCCCTGCGGCCGGGAACTGGAATCGCACCGAGCCTGATTCTTTCAGTGATTGGACGCAAGGCCGCGCGTGACCTTAAGCGGGGAACTGTGCTGAAATGGGAAGACATCAAGTGAGAACAATTGGAGTTGTAACTGTAGCAAGGTCCGACTACGGCATCTACCTCCCTCTCCTTCGCCGTATTGAGGACGATACAGACCTGAAGCTGCATTTAGTCGTCTCCGGGATGCACCTTTCGCCGGAGTTCGGACTGACAGTTGAAGCGATTGAAGCAGATGGGTTTGAGATAGCCGAGCGCGTGGAAATGCTTCTTTCTTCAGACACGCCTGAAGGTATCGCCAAGTCCATGGGATTGGGGACTGTAGGTTTCGCGCAGGCTTACTCCCGGTTTCGTCCCGATGTGCTTGTCGTACTCGGGGACCGCTTTGAGATGCACGCAGCAGCTCTTGCCGCCCTGCCCTTCAAAATTCCTGTTGCGCACATACACGGCGGAGAATCTACTGAAGGCCTGATAGATGAGTCCATCCGGCACTCAATCACAAAGATGAGCCATCTGCACTTTGTCTCAACGGAATTCTATGGTCAGCGCGTGGTGCAGATGGGCGAGGAGCCCTGGCGGGTAACTGTTTGCGGGGCGTTGAGTCTTGATAACCTTCAATCCATTAAGCTCCTTGGCGAAAAGGAGCTTGAAACAAGGATAGGAATGCCGCTCGACCCGCCGCCGCTTCTGGTAACCTTCCACCCGGTTACCCTTGAGTATGAGAATACGCAGTGGCACGTAAGCGAACTGCTTGAAGCGCTGGATTCGGTCAGGTTGCCTGTTGTATTTACCCTGCCGAATGCAGATACGAGCGGGCGGGCCGTTATTCGCATGGTTAAGGATTTTGTTGACTCTCACGCCTTGGCAGGTTTGGTGGAAAACCTTGGCACCCAGGCCTATTTCAGCCTCATGGCTGTAGCTTGCGCTATGGTGGGGAACTCGTCAAGCGGCATAGTTGAGGCGCCCTCTTTTAGGCTCCCCGTCGTCAATATCGGCACCCGGCAGCAGGGACGAGTCCGCGCAAAGAATGTCATCGATGTCGGCTACAGTCGAGCGGAGATACTGGAAGGTATAAGAAAGGCTGTTTCGCCTGAGTTTTGCGCCAGCCTTGGAGACCTTGTAAACCCCTTCGGGAATGGGCACGCAGCCGAGAGAATTGTGGAAAGATTGAAGGCAGTTGCTACAGATGAAAAACTTTTACTGAAACGCTTCCATCGCGTTGATGGTGAATCCTGATGCGGATAGTGTTTGTCGGTGCGGTTGACTTCAGCAAGCATTGCCTTGAAAAGGTGGTGAAGAACAGCGGCAATGTCGTTGCTGTTTTGACGCTTTCCAGGGAGAATGCGGGTTTCCACTCGGATTATGCAGATCTTGGTGAGGTGGCCGGAAAGCATGGAATACCCGTTCATGGAATCAGGAACATAAACGACCCGGGGACTGTCGAGCTTGTACAGCAGTTGAGCCCAGATGTTATCTTCGTGTTCGGATGGTCTCAGCTTATCTTAAAGGAGATCCGAGATATCCCGCCATTGGGCTGCATTGGTTTGCACCCAACACTCCTACCGCGGAATCGTGGACGCCATCCACTTATCTGGGCGCTTGTTGAGGGTCTGGATGAAAGCGGCCTGACGTTCTTCTACATTGACGAAGGAACTGACAGCGGGGACATTCTTTGGCAAGAACCTTTTCCGATAACTCTTGAAGATGATGCGGGTACGCTTTATGAGAAAATAAAGATACTGGCGAGTGCAGCAATCCGGGAATTCCTGCCGCAGCTTGAGAGAGGAACTGCTCCCAGAATTCCCCAAGACCATTCCAAAGCAACTTACTGGCGTAAACGAACTGAGAAGGATGGCGAAATTAACTGGGTGATGCCAACAATCGGGTCTTACAACCTGGTGCGGGCGCTTACACGGCCGTATGTCGGAGCGCACACGTATCTTAAGGGCGAAAAGCTCTTGGTATGGCGTGCCGCAATCCCTAAGAATTCTTTGCCACTTGAGACACTGGAGGAGCAACCGGGCACTGTCCTGGAAAAGACCGATTCGGGGTTTGATGTGCGCACAGGAGATGGATATCTCAAAGTCCTTGAATACCAACTTTTAAGGGAAAAAGCAATAGAAATAGGGCTGCAATTGGGGAATTGAGAATGAAAGTAATTGTCATATCTGTTCACCCGGACGACGAAACCTTGGGCTGCGGCGGTACGCTGCTGAAGCACAGCGCCCAGGGGAACGACCTGTTCTGGCTGATTGCTACCAAGGCCAATGAGCCGCAGTGGTCGGCGCAGGAGATTGCACGCAAAGCAGCCGAGGTGGACAAGGTGGCCAAAGCCTACGGGATGGAGCAAGTCTTTAGACTTGGCTTTCCCGCAGCCCGGCTCGACACTGTCCCCCGTGTAGACCTCATTGAGCGCATCCGGGAGGTTGTGTCCAAAGTCAAGCCGGAAACAGTCTACCTGGTGCATGGCGGTGACGTGCACACGGACCATAGGATAGTCTTCGACGCCTCCATGTCAGTGCTCAAGCCGTTCTACATGGCCGGGCTCGGTATACGCAAGGTTCTGTGCTATGAAACGTTGTCTTCAACAGACGCTGCCGCGCCGCAGGTGGAGAAAGCGTTTGTGCCTAACGTCTTCTGCGATATCACGCCGCACATTGACCGCAAAATAGAGATTGTGGCCCTGTATGAGACCGAGGCGCACCCTGACCCTATGCCACGGGGGCCATCCGCCATTCGCGCACTCGCGCGCTACCGCGGTGCCACAATTGGCGTCGAGTACGCCGAGGCGTTTATGCTTGTGAGAGAGTTGGTTTAACATGACAAATGTAATTGGCCTGGGTGCAGGCGGCCACGCAAAGGTTGTCATCGAGATTCTGCAACTGATTGGTTCCTGCGATATTGTGGGTTTGCTGGACCCCAAAAAGGAGCTTTGGAGTACGAAGATTCTCGGTGTGCCCGTGCTTGGAAACGATGATATGCTGGCCGGGCTGCGCGGCCAGGGTGTGGAACATGCATTTATAGGCGTCGGCAGCACAGGCGATACGCAGCCGCGGGTCCGGCTGTTCGAAAAAGCACTTCAGCACGGGTTCGCGCTCGTAAGCGCTATTCACCCCCGCGCGGTCGTCTCCGCTTCAGCAGAGCTTGGCCGCGGGTCTGCAATCATGGCCAATGCCGTCATCAACGCCGCGGCAAAACTTGGCGATAACGTTATTGTAAATACCGGCGCGGTTGTTGAGCATGACTGTTTGATAGGCAGCCACGTTCACATAGCCACCGGTGCGAACATCGCAAGTACAGTGCAGGTCGGCGAGGGCTCACATATCGGCGTGGGAGCTTCCGTTCGCCAATGTGTTCACATTGGCAGAAACAGCATAGTTGGCGCAGGTGCGGTGGTTGTCGAGGATGTCCCTGATGGAGTTATGGTCGCAGGTGTGCCTGCTCGAATACTGAAGAAGGCGGAATGATAATGGCGGGTCTGGACAATCTGCTGGTTTCTCCCAGTAATACCATTAAAGAGGTAATGGAGTACATAG
>CAYWBA010000273.1:0-4636 GCA_964455955.1 uncultured Planctomycetota bacterium
ATCGTGATGCGCTGGAGCAATAGCGCTGCTTACAAGCCCGCCTTTTCGATAAGTTCAGGGACAACGTCACCCCAGCCGAGCGGCATTATGTGAACGCCCTGGCAGACAGGCTTCATCTGCCTTATCAGCCGAGCGGCTATTTCGACCGACTTCTTCTTACGGTCTTTCTTGTCAACAGAAGCCATTTCCTTGATAAGCTCGTCCGGGACAAAGACACCTGCGACGTTGGCGTTCATAAACTTCGCCATGCCGGCGGTCTTGAGCAGCACTATTCCGACAAGAACAGGAACTTTGAACCCTTCAACCTGCTTCATGAAGCTTTCGAACTGGCCGGGGTCGTAGACAGCCTGTGTCTGGAAGAACTGGGCACCAGCCTCTATCTTCTTTTCCATTTTGAATATCTGGGGCTCGACCGGGTCGGATGCCGGGGCGACAACTGCGCCTTTGAAGAACCTGAGTGCACCGTCGAGGTCGTTGCCAGCGAGGTCTTTGCCGCTTTCGAGAATGCTCGCGGTCTTGAGCAGGGTTACAGAATCGAGGTCGAAGACAGGCTTTGCGCCGGGGTGGTCGCCGAGGGTGGTATGGTCTCCTGTGAGGCAAAGCAGGTTCTCTATTCCGAAGGTGGCGGCTCCGAGCAGGTCAGCCTGCAAGGCGAGGCGGTTGCGGTCACGGCATGTCATCTGGAAGATAGGTTCAAGCCCCTCGAGCGCGAGCTTGGTACAGATAGAGAGGCCGGAGACTCGCATAACGGATGCCTGGATGTCGGTCACGTTTATTCCCGCCACCTTGCCGGCAAGTTCTCTGGCCTCCGTCATCATTTCTTCTATGTTTGTTCCTTTTGGAGGCCCGACTTCGCTGGTAACGGCGAACTTCCCTTCTTTGAGCGTTTTCTCAAGAAGACTCATTCTGTTTTCTCCCGTTGCATAATTCTTGAGCCAGGATTCTAAGTATTCTCATCTTCCACCAGGCGCAGGTCTTCGCGCACGACCCTGCCGGGGATGCCTGTGGCGGCCAGGTTCCAGTTTTTCGGCTCCATGATTTTTTTCAGGTCATCGAGCCTGTTCTGCTCCTTGAAGCGATTAAAGATTAGCAGCCACCCGCAGTCCACTTCGGGGTCGGCTTCGCATTTTCCCTCTTTGCTATACCCGCCGCATGGGCCGTTCATGAGTCCTTTGGAGCATCTTGTTATGGGGCATATTCCAGCGGTCAGGTGCAGGACGCAGTCACCGCAGCCGCGGCAGTTTTCCGCCCACAGCCCCTGCTCGGCGGTTATGCCCATGAACTTCGTGTTAAGGGCAGGGAGTACTCTCACCGAGGGACTAACCATCTCGGCGAGGAGCTGAACGCCAGCTCCGCAGGCCATGGAAAGCACGGCATCGCAAGAGTTGGCCTGCTGGAGCACCGGCTCGATAAATTCGCGGTCGCACTGGCGTTCTATTGTGTTTTGCAGGAATTCCCGGTCCAGCCCCTCGTTTTTGGATTTTATGCCGAGGGCGGCAGCAAGGGTCGCAACCTCTTTCTCGCCGCCCGCGGAGCAGACTGTGACACAGGTTCCGCAGCCGAGGACCAGTACTTTCTTGGAGGGCTTAAGAAATTCGGAAATCTCCTCAATTGGCTTTTGCTCAGCGACTATCATGGGTCTATTCTCCTCTACGGATACGCTCGATGCGCTCTGCGAACTTGCAAAGGGCGCGCGCGAGCTCGCTTGGCTCGATGTTAGAGACAAAGAGCATTTCAATCTTTTCGGGCTGGAGTGCGACTTGCTGCATAATCGCTTTGATTCGTTCCGAGCGCTTCTCGGCGTAATGGCTGCCTGTAAGTGACCTGCAACTCCTCTTATGGCAACCTGCTATAACAACTCCGTCAGCGCCGCGTTCAAATGCTTCAAGTACGTCGGGAATCTCCACCGCGCCTGAGCACTCAACCTCCGTTACGGCTATCTCAGGTACATCCAGGTTCTTCTCTTTGAGTTTCGTAAACGCTTCTACCGCCGAGTGGGTGCAGAAGAACCCGGCTATTCTAACTTGTTTGGCGGGTTTTTCCTTGTCAGCATCTTTGAATTTTATAGCTCTTGCGGGGCATTCGACTACGCAGATGCCGCAGGCATAGCAGGCGTTCTCAAGTATTTTGGCCGCCCTGTTCTCAAAGTCAAAGCCAATTGCCCTGTGCGGGCAGGCCCTGAAACACGTGAGGCAAAAGGCACACTTTTCGGTATCCACCACTGGCGCTTCAACTGGCGGCCCCTCCCGAAGCACTGCAAGAAGCTCTCTTATCTGCGACGCGGCGCAATATGAGTCAGAGACCACCTCGTCAATCGGGGCAGGTTTTCGGCAACTGCCTACCACAAATATGCCTCTTCGCCTGGTTGCGACCGGGTAGAGCGAGACGTTCTCGCTCTGGAAGAACCCTGCCTTGTCTGTACCTATTTCAAGGATTCTTGCCAGGTCCTGCGCTCCCGGGGAGGGCTGCTCCTCGCCTTCGGAGAAAACCGCATCGCAGGTCAGACAGACATGCTCGGCCAGGTCCTCGGCGGTGAAATTCGCCTTGAAAGTACCGTTGCTTTGCTCAATTTCAGGATAGCGAGCATACCTGCCAAAGACCACGCCGGATGCGCGCGCTTCGTCGTAGAGACTCTGCAGGCCCGCGCCCGCCACGCACATCTGCTGGTAGAGAACCACCGCTTCCACGCCCTTGTCTCGGAGAGAGAGAACGCCGTCCAGTGCCATTTCCGTCTGTACCGGACTGGAAGCGCCACCTGGGGCAAGGACTATGCACACGCACTTCGCATCGGCAGGAACATCTTCAATTCTGTCAAGTGGCGGCAAGTCTATGGGTGTCTGGATGATTGAGCCTGTGGCCAGCACGATGGCACCAAAGCTCTGCGTTGAAACCGAATCTCCGGTTCGGAGGTGACAGAGAAAATCACGCGCTACTCCAGAGGCAGTAACAAGCCGGGTCTGTTTGAGTAGCTTGACTTTGCCGGAACTTTCGATTTTCTTGAGGAGTTCCCCGATAATATTGCGCGGTTCCGTCTCGGTCTGACGGAGCTTCCGGAGATGGGCAAGCATTCCGCCTAAGTTACTGCTGTCCTCTATTACTGTCGAGGCTATGCCGGACTCTGACAATGCAGCCGCAGTTGATAAGCCTGCAAAACCGCTGCCTACTATCAGGATCTCTTCTGATGCCATTTATCTATACTTTCTCCGCAGTCCAAGTCAGTGCTGCATGTGCAGCAGCCCTGCCTTGCGCTATGGAATCTCTAATATCCTTCGGGCCGCTGCATGCTCCTGCCAGAAATACCCCATCTATTCCGGAAAGATGAGGCTGCAATGCTGAGACCGGTTTAAAGAACCCCCCGGTGTCGCGTTTGAGACCGAAAGTCTCTGCCACTGCTTCGGCATCAGAGCGCGGGCCAATACCTACGGAAAGAACCACAATATCAAACTCGCTCTTCCTGATTTCGCCGGTAGTTGTATCTTCGTATTTAAGAGTAATCAGCCCTTCAGGCCCTGAAACAGCTTCCGAAGGTATGCCTCTTACAAAATTGATTTCCTCTGAAAATTTCTCGTATAAGTCAACAGCTATCTTTCTTATTCCCTGAAGGTCCATATGGAAAATCGTAATCCTACACTCGTTGTCCTGCCACTTCATGCGTCGGGCAATCCTTATCGCGTAAGGGCAGCAGACACGTGAACACTCGGCACTGCCAAACCTGCGCGACCTGCTGCCGACGCACTGGATAAAAGCCGCCTTCTCGGGAGGAGTCCCGTTGGACGGTCGCACAATTTGCCCCTCCTCGCGCAGCATTTTCTCCACATCAATCGCACTGATTATGTCTGGAAGCGGTTCGAGGGCAGTGGCGCTCCGCCGCCTTTTGTGGTCGAACGGCTCAAAGCCTGTGGCAAGGATGACAGCAGAAGCCTCTATCTCCTCGGGGCCCTCGGATAACTTTATCCTGAAACCGCCGCCGCTTCTGGTGACTGAGTCAGCAACCGTGTTGAGGTGGATGTCTATTTGGGGATTGCCCTGGACTTCCCGGAGGATTTCGTCAGCGATGCAGGCAGAGCAATAAGCGCAGCTATCGGTTGCTTTGCAGCAGAACTGGGTGGCAAAACCGCCGAGTTGCTTTTCTTTCTCAACGAGGACAACCGGCACCCCTGTCTCTGCTGCCGAAAGAGATGTAGAAAGCCCCGCTACTCCGCCGCCCAGAACCAAGAGAGGATTTTCCATGTTGCGCTCCCAAGCAGCAAGTATCAACTTGTGAAGTTTATCACAGTCTGATGGGAGTGTCAAGTCTTTATTCCTGCCAGAGCGGCCGACAGTTTGGCTCTGCCGGTGCACGTTCTTAGCCTGACTTGTCTTTGGCTTAAAAGAAGCCGGGTGCCACAGAGATGTGGCACCCGGTTCGGTTATGCCAGCTTAAAACAGGCCGACAGTCTTGCCGTCCTTGTCAATATCAACCTTCCAGAACGCAGGTTCTGAAGGCAGGCCGGGCATGGTGCGCATGGTGCCCAGAAGCGGGTACAGGAAGCCTGCACCTGCGGAGAGCCTGATATCGCGCACCGGAACCTTAAATCCTTTCGGCACACCCTTTAATTTCGGGTCGTGTGAAAGTGACAGGTGAGTCTTGGCATTG
>CAYWBA010000274.1:0-4632 GCA_964455955.1 uncultured Planctomycetota bacterium
TCCGATGAAAGGAGTCCCCAGGATGGACGACCGCCTGCTCGACTACGACGAGGTAATGGACAGGCAGCGCAAGGCTGTCTATTCCAACCGGCAGAAAATCCTGCGCGGCGAGAACCTGAAGGAAGACTTCATATGGCCGTGGATGGAAGAGTTTGTTAATGCAGTTGCCGGGCAGCATATCGGCGGCGAGTACGAGGGCGACGAAGGTATCCGCTCCTTGCAGAAGGAGTTCGAGCACAAGTTCAATATCAAGGTCCCGCTTAGCCAGCTTGCCGGTGAGCGGGATGCGGTGGCCGGGCTCCTGAAATCCGGGCTGGAAAAGACCTACCAGCAGAGAGAGCGGGGTGTCGGCCCGGAGCTTATGCGGAGGCTCGAACGCTACGTCATGCTGCAGAAGCTTGATGAGAAGTGGAAAGACCACCTGTATTTCATGGACATCCTGCGGGCAAACATCGGGCTGGAGGCCTACGCCCAGAAGGACCCGAAGGTGCAGTACATTATCAAGGGCTCGCAGGGCTTCGAGGAGATGCTCGCCTCCTGGCAGGATGAGGTTATTGAGCTTACGCTGAGGGTCAAGCTTGCCGAGGAAGAGGAGGAGGTGCCGGAGTCCGTCTGGAACATCACAGGCGAGTCGGGCACCGAGTGGTCGAGCGAGCAGGCGATGCGCGAGGCCGCGATGGACGCGGCCAGCGGCGAGGAACACCGCCCGGAACCTATCAGGGTGGAGAAGAAGGTCGGGCGCAATGACCCCTGCCCCTGCGGCAGCGGGAAGAAGTACAAGAAATGCTGCGGCCGGAGTCAGTAGCGGGGTTGAGATGGGCTTTATACTGGATTGTTTCTATCTTGTGTTTGTCCTGCTGGCAGCGCCGTATGTGCTCCTCAACAGGAAGCTGCGGCGCGGGCTGTGGGCCAGGCTGCGCGCAGCACAGCGCAGGCGGCTGGAGATCGACCCCAAGCGCGGCGTTATTCTCCTCCATTGCGTGAGCGTCGGCGAGGTTGCGGCCGCGGTCGCGCTTATCGAGTCGCTTGAGCGCTCCTACCCGCAGTACCAGGTTGTTGTTTCCACCACAACCCCGCAGGGTATGGAGACGGCCGGGAAGCATCTGCCCGGGCGCGCGCTGACTTATTTCCCGCTTGATTTCTCGCTGTGGGTCGCAAGCTTCCTGAACAGGATAGCGCCTGATATTGTCGTGCTTATGGAGCTCGAAGTCTGGCCTAATTTCCTTCGCATGGCAAGGCACCGCAGGATACCTGTCGTTCTTGCGAACGGCAGGCTCACGGAGCGCTCGCTCCGCAGGTACGTTAAGACAAGCTTCTTTGTCCGGGATGTTTTCAGCATGGTTGACCGTTACCTTGTGCAGAGCGAAGAGTACAGGGAGCGATTCCTGAGGCTGGGGGTGCCTGAGAGCAAGATAACGGTTGCGGGAAACATCAAGTACGATTCGGTCCGCCTCAGGGCCGATGAGGAGCGCATGAGTTTCTTCCGCATGCTTTTCGGTCTGAAGCAGGGGATTCCGGTTCTTATTGGCGGCAGTACCTACGGCGAGGAGGAAAAGGCGCTTCTGACGGCGTACAGGGAACTGAAAGGCGAATTCCCTGAGCTGCGTCTGCTCCTTGCCCCGCGGCAGCTTGACAGGCTCCAGGATGTTGTCTCGATAATCGAGCGGGCAGGTGAAGGGTATGTACTGCGTTCCCGGCTCGATTTGTCGAGACCTGCAGATACGAAGGGGAAGGTAATAGTCCTTGATTCTATCGGCGAGCTTGCGGATGTTTACGCGCTCGGGACCGCCGTGTTTGTGGGCGGAAGCCTTGTGGACAGGGGCGGGCACAACATGGTTGAGCCTGCCGCGCTTGGCGTGCCTACAATCTTCGGCCCCCACACTTACAACTTCGACGAATCGGTGCGCTTCCTGCTTGGGGCGCAGGCCGCCGCTGTGGTGAAGGACAGCCATGAACTTCAGGAGACGGTCAGGAAACTTCTGGGCGACGCCAGGATGCGCGAGCGGATGGGCGCCAACGCGGTTGCGGCCGTCTTGAGACAGAAAGGCGCGGTGGACAAGCATGTCGAGGAAATCGGCCGAATCCTGCAGTAGTGTGGGGCATGCAGGTCGTCGCCCGGGCTCGGCGGGTGGGGAGCTAATTGTTCTTGTAGGTTATCTTTGTTTGGGGCGGTTCGCCGAAATCGGGCGGTGGCTGCCCGACTTTTTCGCCTTCCTTGCCGGGGCGCTTGAGGCCCGGGCACTGTCCTATGATTTTTTTCCAGCAGTCGTCGCAGTAGTACCATGCCATAAACTTTGCGCCCTTGTCGGCGTTCATGACGCAGATAACTGTCTCGCCGTAGTGGTCGGGGAGGCCGAACTTGGCGTGGCCGAACTCGTGCACGAAAGTAAGTACGAAGCAGTCGCCGCCGACATACATCTTGCCGCCGCTGGCGTAGCCGTAGGCAGTCTTGCCGCCCTTAGTCTGCACCTTGTTCTGGTCGAGGTTCTTAACTACCACATCGCCGTCTGATTTCTTGTCATAGATATGGGCCTCTGCGATATAGGTGCCGCCGCCGGTCATATCCCATATCATTCCTGATGCTTTCCGGACTATTCCGGCGAAGTGCTCGAGGTGTTTCTTCTGGGCATCCGGCTCGAAGGAGCAGCGAATCTTGAAAACCTTTTTTATCTGTTTGGAGAGTTTCAGCAGCCTCTCGCGCTCCTTGCGTTTGGCCTCGGCGGCGTTCAGCTTCTCAGCTTTCTCCGGCTTCATCCACTTGTTGCGGTACTTGACGTAGCCTTTGGCCTTGTAGTACTCTTCCTCGGTGACCCACTTCCCGTCAAGCTTGCGATAGCCTTTCTTGATCATGGGGAGGTCTTCTTTCTTAACCCACTCATCGCGATACTTGACGAAGCCGGCCTGAAGTTTCTCGGCATCTGCTTTGGTGACCCACGTTCCTTCGTGCTTAACAAGCCCTATAGCCTTGTTATACTCTTCTTCATTGAGCCACTTGCCTTCGTATTTGCGGTAGCCGAGCTCGGCGCGGGCGAAGTAGTTGTCCGGCTCAATTTCAATCGCCTTCTCGAACATCTGCTTCGCCTCTTCTTTCAGCCCGACGGTCTGGGCCCACCCGGCAAGCTCCACGTACGCATCGGAATCGTTCTTGTTTATGCGCTTGAGGCGCTGCTGGAATATCTCCTTCGGGGTGCCTCTTTCGATAAAGTCAATATCGTCCCTGTCTATCGGCACTTCGCCGAACCGGGTCTTGATAATGACCTGGTCCTCATCTTCGTCAACGATTTTCCCTTTTACAATTCCGCCGGTGTTAAGGTAGATTATGTCTGCAACAGCCGCCGTGGACAAGGCAAGCAGCAAGAAGGCTATTAGCATCCAGCGAAGTGAAGAACGGTGATACTCCATATCTGGCTCCCTTTTGGTCAGATGGCCTACAGACAAAAGAACATACTTTCCTTCTGTTGTGTACACGGCGGCGTATTTGTTGCGCCATTGAAAATACAACTTTTTTAGCTGCCGAGCTTGCGTATCTGGAGCGAGTTCGTGGTGCCGGAGGTGCCGATAGGGAGACCGGCAGTGAAAACCGCAGTGTCGCCTTCTTTTATTAGTCCTTGCGTAATTAAGGCTTTCTCAGCTTCAGTCAGGAGGTCCTCGAAATATCTGCGGCTCTCAATGCGGACAGGATAAACGCCGTAGTAGAGCGCCATGGCGCGCAGCGATTCAACAGTGGGGCTCAGGCCCGCGACAGGTGCCTGCGGCCGGTATTTGGACATAAGGAGTGCAGTGTGTCCCGTTATGGTGAAGACACCGATGAGTTTCGCCTGGATGTCGCGTGCAGCCTGGTGGGCGCCGTGGCAGACAGCGTCGCTTATGGGCGAGTCTGCGCTGATCTCGGTTTGCAGCTTGGCCGGCGGCTGCTTGAGAATGTACGCTTCGGCGTGGCGGGCTATGCGGTCCATCATCTTGACCGCGCGTGCGGGGTATTTGCCTATTGCGGTCTCGCCGGAGAGCATCACGCAGTCGGTTCCGTCAATAATCGCGTTCGCCACGTCGGAGGCTTCGGCACGGGTGGGGCGCATGTTGTTTGTCATGGATTCAAGCATCTGCGTGGCGGTGATTACAGGCGTGTCCTTTTCACTACATTTGCGGATAATTTCTTTCTGGACTTCAGGCACTGTTTCCAGGTTCAGCTCGACGCCGAGGTCACCCCGGGCGACCATTACCCCGTCTGATGCAAGTATTATTTCGTCAATTACTTCGAGGGCTTCGGGTTTTTCTATTTTCGCTATGACCTTGGCGAAACCGCCGGAGAGGGCAATAAGTTGCTTTGCCTCCCTGATTTCCCGGGCGGAACGCACAAAGGAAAGTGCGACATAATCCACCCCGTTTTGCGCACCCCACTTGAGGAACTCCCTGTCCTGGTCGCCGAGGGGAGGGGCTGAGATTTTTGCGCCAGGCAGGTTGATTCCTTTTTGCGAGGAGACAGTACCGCCCTGGACGACCTTGCACTTGAGGCTGTTTTCCGACTTGCCGGTGACGGTGAGTTCCATGGTTCCGTCGTCAATCAGGATTCGGCCGCCGACCTGGACATCCTGGTCGAGGACGAAACGATCAGGAGGGTGGCCAGATCCATTC
>CAYWBA010000275.1:0-4632 GCA_964455955.1 uncultured Planctomycetota bacterium
GAATATACTATCTTGCGCCTGTACCCGTAGTTTGACTTCCTTCCAGTAGAATAACCTTGTTTTGCCTTGGATTTCAGGCCTCGAAGAGTTCTTATTGCTGTCTCTCTACTGTCTGCTTCAGCCTTTATCTCCTTTATACCGGTAATCCAGAGTCCTGCTTCAGTTTCCTCGTCAATGTAATTGTCAGCCATTGAGAGGAGCTTAACGCCATTCGCCCGGAGCAGCTCCCGGTATTTGGTGGATTCAAGCTTGTTCCTTGCAAAACGAGAGAGGTCTTCAACTACTACGCAGTTGAAGGGACAGTCAGGTCTTGTGGCTATTGAAATCATCTCCATGAAGCCGATTCTGTCGCGGACACTTCCTCCTCTTTTCGCCTTGTCTTCAAAGTGCATGTGATACGGCTTCCAGGTCGGAAATCTCCTCCTGATATCTTCGGTAATCTCGCGTATCTGGTCTTCTGTTGACTTTGGATTCTGAAGGTCTGAAGAATATCTTGCGTAGATTGTGTATACAGTACTCATGGTTTCTCTCCTTTTATTGCTCAAGTAGGTGTCTGTTGTCTTCATCTATGATGCCTTCTTCTATGAGTATCTCGATAGCAAGCAGCTTTGCAAGCATCTTGATATAGGATCTCCTTGCTTCGGCGAAGGACTGGTATTCTTCTCTTCGGTCGTCTCCGGAGTTCCCGTTTGTGCTCACTTCTTCTTTCATAATCGCCAAAGTCCTTGACTTTGCAAAGCTGCCTGAGAAAATGGAACCTCGAGGCGCCACTCAGGATTTTCGCCTCCACTACAATATTGGATGCGATTCTGTGTGGCGCAAGGGATTAACAAGAGATAAACTTCTGGAACAACTTTAGAACTTCTTGAATTTTCACAGGAGCTTGTTTTGCAAGAACTTAGGTTCAGCAGAGCCCTTATATCTGTGCCCGAGAGAAAAGTTATTCTGACCACAGAATCAGGCCAAGAAATCGAGATACGCTTCCTGGAAAGATGGGCCTGGTTTATTGAGCTACTTGCCTTCGTGGCAAAGAGAATGAAAGACCTGCCTTCAAGGAAAGTGCTCTGGCATGACATAGAAGGTGAAATTGAGGGGCTGAGGAAGGCTGCAAGGCCGCTCACTATTAGAGCTAACACAACTGGTCCAGGCCTTGCAGCTTCTTTCCACAAGTTCTGGGCCATCCATATTCATAACGAGAACAGGAGGTACTTTGATTTATCACCAGAAACCCTTGACAAGAGCACTGTGACGAAGTCGCTCTTCGGTGTTGAGCATTCCAACCTTTATGCCTGTTACTGGCTTAAAGTTCCAGCAGAACAGATTGACGTATCTGCTGAAGCGGATATAATGGCTGCACCAGCTCCTCGTGAAGAGGTCATTCAGCCGGAACCAGAGTCAGAAGCGGAGGAACCGGCTGGAGAAGGAGAGAAAGTTGTAATAGGAGAGAAATCAATGGAAGCTAATCTTGACGAGATTCTCGCGCTACTGGACGAGGAGAACATTGCCAGGGCTGTGAGCATTAAGCATGACACGGTAAGAGAGAAGTACACGCTCGAGAAGAGCACTGTGGCCAACTACGAGGAGTTCTTAGTAGAAATAACGAAGTACTACGGGCACCATTTTAGAAAAACAATAGCAGACGCCAAACTGCCGGTGGAAATTGCGACGCAGAATGCGCTGGAGATTGTAACCCAAGCTTACGCCTCCCAAGGAGGTCTGGAAGCTGCGTATAAGAATGCGAACATCGGTACCAGCGGCGGTCTGAGAGCTGTGATAGACTCAATCTACGAGGCGCTCAAGAGGGAACAAGAGGAAAAGTACATCAACCACGTCCTCACAACCCAGGTCAATCCATTAGATTGGAATGAGAAAACTACTCTCATGCGTCAGTACCTAACCAAGTTTGGCAGGTACCTACCGGCGGGAACAAAGGCAAGGTCGCCTGAACAGCTTGCCAATAACTATAGTGACCTGATCAAGCTGCACATAAAGGTCGTCGGCGCAATGAGGTCCAGGCTGAGAATGTAATTTCCTTCTTACTTCTTGCGTCTGGTCTTAGTTGCATGTCCCAGCTTGTCAGAGACGCCCACATGCGACAGGAAAATATCGTAGATATGGCCAAATGTAACAAGATACTCCGGAGATGAAGTCCTATGATACTCTGACAACAGATCCGGGAACCTCTCCTGGTAGCGGCTCATGAGCGCAAAAAGGTCTTTGCCCGGTTCCAGTCCGGTTTCTCCAGCGATATCGTCAATCATATATTCTGCCCAGGCTCTCTCCATTTGGGACATTGCTGCTTGCGTTATCCTGTCAAAGACGGTTTTCAGGCCTCCTTTGGTTCCTTTTATAGCAATGTGAAAGGCCCCCATCGCTCCGCCCACATCAGCGAAAGCCTGTCTCAGAATCTCGTGTACGCGTTTGTAAGCAATGGCCCTGACAGATTTAGGCTTCAGGCCAGGGTACATA
This sequence comes from uncultured Planctomycetota bacterium, assembly GCA_964455955.1. Lineage (GTDB taxonomy): Bacteria > Planctomycetota > SKW154 > SKW154 > DAOVDS01 > CAYWBA01. The sequence continues at coordinate 2,470 of CAYWBA010000275.1, forward strand.
CAGCATTCCAGATGCGCAGCGAATCTTTCTATCTCTTCTTCAGCCTCCTCGTAGTCGTTTGGCTTCTCGTGCAGGGGAACGTAGGATTCACGGGCCTTTTGGTAGTTAAGACTTACCTTCTCGGCTATAGCCGTGGGTGATATGGCAGCAAAGATCTTGTCCAGAACCTTGTCAATTTGCTTGTCAGTGGGCATTAGGCACCTCGGATTCATCGAGAGGATGTCTTTACGTGAGTATAATGCAAAGTCAGGCATATGGGCCAGAAATTTCTTGAAAAGCAAAAAGGGCGCAACCCATGGCAGAGCCACGCCCTGTGTGAAGCAGCCTGGTGTTTGGACTAAACTCCTTTCGTTCCAGATTTCTTGACGAACTCGACCGTGTCATCCGCCCGCAGGGGCTGGTTGAGGTTGGTCGTCTCCTCATCGTTGAGGAGCACAGTGCAGTCCTCAGGGATGTTGAAGACCTGAGCATGCTGCGTCTTGACCTCGGCAATAGTCCTGCCGTTGAAGCTGTCGTTGGTGACCTGGTTGGTCCCACAAATAACAGTAGCCATAATCACGCCTCCTTCCAAATTCCAAAAAACCAAACTTAACACAAAACAAACAGACCCACAGAGCTAACAGATAATCACCTCCTTTCCTTTGCTCGCGGGTATCTGGGTTGGTGCGAAGGAACTGCTGTTTATGTGACTTCTCGGAGAGCTTGCGGATATGCAGCGTTGAAGTGGGTTATCTTTTCACAGGCCTCGCGCAGTTCTCGAGGATGTCAAAATAGACCTCGTGGTATTTTGGCGAAGAGTTGGCAAGGCAGCCGTAGAAAGCATTGAGCATCAGGCATGCAACCATCATATTGGTGAAAAGCAACTGTGGTTCGGACTGCTGCAGCTCTTCACAGGACATTTCTTCAGGAGACCTGTCTGTGGGATAGGCAATCTCCTCATGGTATTTTGTTATTGGCGGGGTAAGCTGCCTGCCAGCCAGCTTGACGAAGACTTGCACATTGCCGTCGTGAAACTCGTTCCCACCCGAAATCAGGATTACATCCTTCAACCGTGAGCACCTGTCCTGCAAGATTTTTCTGGTTTTGTGGTTGTCAACACACGCAAAGACTATGCCCCCTTCAGAAATAATCTCCGACACATTCTCCTCGTTGACGTATCTTGGTGTGAATGTGGCTGAAATCGTCCTGAATAATGCCTGAAGTCTTGCTGCATGGACCTCTGCTTTGTTTTTCCTCAGTTCTGTCTCAGACGCCCTTTGCCTATCAAGGTTCTTGAGTTCGTAGACATCGCCATCCACAAGATGTATCTTCCCCCTGTTCCATACATAGTGTAGGTACCTTGCAAGAGGCTCAACAAGAGCTGAACCCACACCTCCGAGACCCACTACAATTACTGTTTCCAAGCTGCACCTCCTCTCAATAGTACGACCATTCAGTATCGCCAATGAGAATGTCGAACAATTCACCCTTGCTTTCCTCAGGCCACGACTTGACCTGCTCCAATACTTTCACTATTTCATACCTTGATATCTTCTTTGCTTCCTTCTTGTCCTCTTTCCGCTGCTTGCTGTGACTTTCAAACAGGTCCTCTGTTCCTGCCGAAAGTTTCTTACTTTGTGTCAGAGTTCCTTTCTCAACAAAGGAAAGCCAGGGATGCTTGGGTTCTGGGTCAGGGAGTCCTTCTATGAGGTGCCCTGGCTCACATTTGAATCTGGCTCCGTTCACGCTCGCGCTGGCTGCCATGTCAGGCCTGTCAGAGTTTAGGTTGCCGACAACAATGTGGAAGCCATCAATTTGCGAGTCATCCTTATCGTCAATGCCGCTGAAAAAGGCTCCCATGTTACAGTGCGAGTGGATTGTGCCGCAGACTCCTGAAACGGCCCTGGCACCGTATTCAACCGAGGCGCTGCTGACTTTCTGGTTCACGGGCCGAATTGACCACTGCTTGTCGTTGTTGCTGAAAACAAGGAGGACTGCTGCCTCAGAGTTGTATTCCTCGTACACCGCCCTGAAAAAAGCGATAGCTTCCTCCACCAACGAGTAAGGTATCTTCGGCATGCCCTGTCTCAGGACCAGAGATTCTTCCATCTCCGGCAGACCTGGTATGCTCTTCACTTTGACCACACAGTCATAGAAATGATTGGATTTCTTGAGGTAGAAGCC
>CAYWBA010000276.1:0-4631 GCA_964455955.1 uncultured Planctomycetota bacterium
TTCTCCTTGCTCCTTGCCTGCGACGGGAATCGCGCCCGTCGCGGCCACGGAAAGTTCTGAGATAGACTCTTAGTCCTCTTCAGGTGTGTATGCGTAGAAAAACTTGCCTATTGCCTTGGCCATCTTGACCTGCAGGCGCGTCAATATCTCCTTTTCGGAGCTGTCCAAGGGGCTTATGACAGGCGCGCTGAACCTGCCGGAAGGGTGGCTCACCGATACGGTTTCCGTAAGCGCTATTGAGTTGTCCGGCCTCATCACGGTGACCTGCACCACCATTCTGCCGCGGTAACAGCCTCTATCCTTCGGGTCTTTTGCCCGGTAAGTCAGGATGTTGCCGATAACAATGTAGTCAACCTTCAGCTTCTTGGCGACAGCGCCCCAGTTTATCGAGTCCGGGTTCTTGTCCTGGAGCATCTGGAGGGCTGGCGTTGAGTCAACAATCCTTACCTCCGGCGCCTCCTTCAATATCACCTGCTGCACAAGGGCAGCCATTTCCGCCCCGGCCGCGGACTCAAGGTAGTAAAGGTCTTTCTCCCGGAACGGTATCAGCGATAGCTTTTTGCCTGCGGTAGGTATGCGCGCCTCTACAGCATGGCCCCCGAACAGGCTGCAGCCCGAGATGAATACACCTGTTAGAAGTGCCAGAAATCTTAATCTTCTCAAGAGTATTCCTCCCCAAAGTTCTCGGAAACCACAAGAGTACAGATACGGATTATAGAAAGGGAATAAACATATAGCCAGCTTTTTCTGTCCCCGGCTTTCTCACCTGAGCGCTTCACTTACCCAGTGGACAGATTCCAGACCAGGGTTGCGTCAAAGGACTTCTGTTTCTGCTTGGCGAAGGTAATCATCTGCGTAAGTGCCGGGCGCTTTTGTAGTGTCTGTGTGCAACTGCTACTGCTCTATGAGCGGTTCTCTGCTTCGGAAGGCGATGTGATGAATGCCGACTCTGAAGCAGATGCTCAGAATATCATCCACCACGCTGCGTGGCATTTCTTTCCTCTGGTCAAGAATAACCTTGGGGTAGAGTAAGTGTCCCTCACGGAGCAGCTTTTTTCGAAATGCGCTGAGAGTGCCTTCGAGCCCGCCCCAGCCTCCGACTTGCCTGCCGTTAACCATAAAACGGGCAGCATGGACCAGAAGAGTTTTTTCTATCCAGAAGGTTACAAAGACCTCGTGCTTCTCGCGTTCCTTCAGCTCCCCGTCAACCTCTATCTTCTGGAGCGCTTCGCCCGTGCGGAAGCAATCACAGGCATAGAAATCCCTTTTTCCCAAGGACGCTCTGGCTTCTCTAATCAGCCCTCGCCCCTCCAGCCGCACTTTCTTGGGCGCCGGCCCGACAGACGGCTCCGGCAGGGGAGGGGTAGAGCTGCAACCTGCAAAGACAAACAGAGCTACCAGCAGCGCAAGCGCAGTGAGCTTCAGGTTAGGCACTTGGTTCTCCTTTCATGGCGCTCGATTCAACACAAAGGTATTGTAACAAGCCGGCCCGGATTTTCAAGCAAGAAATAAAGCGGGCGGAGCCGATTGCACACACACTGAAGAGAAGGCAGGTGGTCCCGGACCCGGCCGCGCTGCATCTGTCCCGCTAACGCACACGGGCCATGAGGCCTGCAATCTCCATTACCAGGCGGACAGCCGCACTTGTGGTAATCTGGCTGAGGTCGTACTGCGGCACAAGCTCAACCACGTCCGCAGCCGCTATCTCACCTGAGATGGACTTGAGGATATCCAGCAATTCACGCGTGGACAGGCCGCCGGGCGATGGGTTGCCGACCCCGGGTGCAAAAGCGGGGTCGAGGCAGGTCATGTCAATTGTCAGGTACAGCGGGTTTTCAAACTGCAGGTCCTCCGGCGAGACAAGGTGGAATGCTGTAATCACCTCAATACCCCGTTCGCGCGCCATCTCGAGGTGGCCCTTGGCAGGCATGCGTATCCCAAGCTGCACGAAGCGCCCGAACTCAATGCTGCTTAGCATCCGGTAGGCGCCCGAACCATGGCTGAAGGGGTTACCCTCGTATGCCTCGTGCAGGTCGAGATGCGCATCTATGTAGAGAATGTCAATTTTGCCCCGCGCCTCGGCCAGCGCCTGGGCGGCGGGAGGTGTGATAGAGCCATCGCCGCCGATAAGTATCGGCTTTGCGCCGGCAGCTATTATCTTGGCCACTGCCTTCTGTATCTCGGCAGCTACCGCCTCCGGCCCATCCGGCAAGACAATGTCTCCGCGGTCAACCATGTGTGTTGCTTCAGCAAGGCTATGCCCCTCTTCGGTACAGGGGTTGACAGAGTGGGAAGAGGAAGCCTCCCGGACAGCCTGCGGCGCAAGTGCGGCGCCTTTGCGGTAGGTGGACATCTCGTCGTAAGGCACCCCGAGGATGACTATGTCAGCCTTGCCGTCATCCTCTGAGAGCGCTCCACCCCACGGTTTGTAATCAGGCACTTCCAAACTCCGGATAAAAAGCCCGCCAAGTGGCGGGCAGACTTCTCAGACGCTGCTGCTGCCGGGAACAGCACTAATCCCCGAAGAAATCGTCCAGTTTCCCCTTGGCCTCGTCCGCGTAGTCCTTGGACATCGACTCCGGTGCATCCTTACGCGCCTCGATTCCCTTGAAGGTCTTGGCAAGCTTGGAGGCGATTTCCTTGGTGTAGAGCCGGACCATGCCGATTGTAGTACGGTTGTCGAAGATTGTCGCAAGGATGGTTCTGTCACCGATAAGGGTAAGCTGGATATTGTCCCGCTTGCCCTGGTGAAAGAGTATCGAGAACTCTTCCTCGCCGAGGAGCCTGGCCATCTCACGGGTGGCTGCAAACGAGCCGGCCACAAGCGCGCTTACCGTCTGCACATCGTAAGATTCCGTATGGCCGGCCTTGCTTATCATGTGGCCGTCCTTGTCAATGAGAATGTTTGACTTCGAGTCGGAAAGCTTGAGCAGCTCGTTAAGGTGCTTGGTTATTTTTTCCACATCCTCGGCGTAGAAGATAATTCTTTTGTCTTTCAGGATTCTATCATCTTTCTCAGCCACGGGTCCTCCTTTGGCTTACCGCCATCCTCGGCCACATCTCCGCTCCCTGCCTCATCCACCTGCAGGGCATGCCGGGCCGATTTGCATCCTTAACTTATACAACACAGCCTCCCGTTCATGCAAGCCCTATTGCAAAAAATTCTGATTTCAGGTGTCCTGCTTCCAGAGAGGCTCCTTTCGCGCCATGCTCAGAAGCACAATACCCGGAACCGATGTCACAAGAAGCGTCAGCAGGGCTATGCGGAACCCGGCCGCGTCCGCGACCAGCGCGAAGAATATTGTCCCGTAGGCACTCAGCCGCCCGGTCATCCCGTACAGACCGAAAAACTCCCCCAGGTCCTCGGGCGGCGAGAGGTCTATGAGCATCTTCCGGCCCGCAGTCCACACCCCCGCCAGGGCGAAAGACCCTGCGGCGATAAGGACGATGAAAAACCACAGCTCGCTCGCAAGGAGGCCGCACAGAACCACCGTCGCGATAAGCGCGCCTGCGGAAGCGAGATACACCTGCTTGGAGCCGAACCAGTCGCAGGCTTTGCCCTGCACAATGCTCCAGACAAAGGCGCCCGTATAGAGCCCGATGAGGTAGGGGATAATCTCCGTGGGCTCTTTGCCAAACACATGCTCGATGTAAACGGCGAAGTAAACTATCGCAGTGTTCAAGGCATCCACAACGAGGAAGTTGCCGAGGAAGAAAAACAGCAGGCCGCGGCGCTTTTTCAGCGAACGGTCTGTCTGCCAGACACGCTTCAGCGCACCCCAAGCTGTACGCAGCCTCAGGCGCTCTGGATTCGCCACCCTGCGCTCCTTCACGAAGAAGAACAGGGGCAGCGAGAAGATGAAAAACAGAATCGCAGCGACGACAAAGGAGTAGCGCAGCCCCCATCTTTCGACCGCGAACTTTATGATAAACAGCGCGAAGATTATACCCGCATACCCCAGCCCGACTCCCAGGCCGCAGACAAAGCCGGTCATCCGCGGGGGCGCAACCGCTGTTAGCAGCGAGTTGTAAAACACGAGCGAGACCTGGTAGGCGAAATTCGCCACCACGAAGAAGCCCATAAGGTAAAAGATGTTTGCCGGTACGGGGCCAAAGGCGCTCAGCAGGGCGGTTGCGGTGCAGCAGATAACAGTCAGCCAGAAAAGCCACGGCTTCGCCCTGCCCGTCCTGTCAACCACGGCGCCTGCAACCGGGAGCAGAATCCCGGCCGCAATCATGGAAATCACGTTGGCAGTGCCTATGTCTGTGACTTTCCCCGATACCTTGAGAAGGTAAAGCGGGAACCACAGCGTAACGCAGGTTGCGCTGAATATCGTGTTTGCAAAATCGTACAGCGCCCACGAGCCTATGGCTAACTTGCCTTGACCTTCCAAACTAATTTTCTCCTCTTGTGTCGCGGCATTCTATGTTAGAGAGCCCAAAATGTAAAGTGCTCATCCCAACCCATTGCCTGCCCCGCAGTTGTATTAAGTACCGACGCAAGCCCACCCACGCGCGCCAACCGCCGCCAAAAGCCGTCTGTAAATAGAGTTCCTTACATACCAACGACTTATGGCATCTATTTACAGATTTACAGGGGGTCTCTGCTACATTTGCGTGGTTCAGCGTGA
>CAYWBA010000277.1:0-4630 GCA_964455955.1 uncultured Planctomycetota bacterium
AAGTGAGCTAGTGCGTCAGATAATTTAAATTGAAATGGCTGACGCATGCACGTGAACTCCTTGGGGCTAAGAAAAACCTTGCCGCGAGCGTGCAAATGAGGAAGATTCTGGCCAAGTACCCGGGCGATGAAGATACTTCTGAACTACTCAAGCAGTGCCTCACCGTGTGGCTCAAGCGCGCTGAGACCATGCGGAAGAATAATAAGTGGGAAGATGCGCTAATTGAGTATCGCCAAATGAACGTATCATTCCCCAACGATGAGAAAGTTACCAGACAGTTCCGTATCACTGAGTCACAGCGCCGGCTTCAAGACTCACGCAAGCTTCTCGAAAAAGAAGATTACAGTGGTGCACTCAAAGCTTCCCGTGAGGCTGAGAAGTGGGCCCGCGGCGTGCCCGCGCTCGAGGAAGAAGCCGCAGGACTCTCAGCTAACATAAATGCAGTAATCGAGAAAAAATACAGCACCTATGTAGCCAAGGCCAAGGAGCTCATGGGAAACAACAACCTCAAAGAAGCCAAGACTGCCCTGGTGCAAGCCTTTTTGCTCAAGAAGACAGATGAAATAAAAGCGCTGACCGAGGAGGTAGATGACCGCCTGTCTACGCCCGATGGCATGGTCTACATCCCGGCAGGCATTTGCATTATCGGGGATTCGACTCAAGAGCTGTGGAAGAAGGAAGGCCCGGCCCACAAGGTTAACCTCTTGCCATACTTCATTGACAAGCACTCTGTCACGAATGTGCAATATATGGAATTTGTGAAGGAAACAGGCTACAGGAAGCCTCAACACTGGGAGAAAGCGGGCAACAGGATTCCGCCTGGCGAAGAGAATCATCCTGTTACCCATGTGAACCTTGCAGATGCCCAGAGCTATGCGAAATGGGCGAAGAAGCGACTCCCCGCTGAGGCGGAATGGGAGAAAGCTGCACGCGGGCCAAATGGGCGAATATACCCATGGGGCAACGAGTACAAGGTCAAAATGGCCAACGACGAGAACGCTGGCGCAGGTAGCCCATCGACTGTAGGTTCAGACCCTCAGGGTACAAGCCCTTACGGTTGCCTGGACATGGCGGGTAACGTTTGGGAATGGACTACCACGAAGTTCTATCTTTATCCAGAGTCTGAAGGAGAACTTGAGCGGGGGGAAGAAAAACTTTACGTAATCAAGGGGGGCTGTTTCATGGACGACAAGTTGTTCCTGAGGTCTTCCTTCCGGGAAACAGTAGGTCCAGACAGCTCTTACGCGATTCGCGCTACGCTTGGCTTCAGGTGTGCCTTGGATGTGAAGCGTTGAAAGAGCCAGTAAAAACCTTTAGCAGTCACGCCACTTATCCACAGATACTATTTGGCTTTTACCGTCATTTCAGCGCGGTCATAGAGTTCTTGGTTGTGCTTTGCAGCGATTGCGCGCTTGAATGCATGCAATCTGGTAGCGTTAAACCTGTCTGTGGCAAGGTTTACTAAACGGATTTCATTCTCTATGCTCGAGTTTATTTTACTAACTTTGGCTTCAAGCCGCGCAAGTTCTTTTTTGTCAACGTGAGCAACGGAAAAATCCAGGCTGCGGTAGTTGGGGAAAAAGTATTTGGAGTCGTAGCCCTTTTTGTAAACATTGCTGTTTATGTAGGATGTGAAACCTTTCCCAATCCCGTCCTCAGTGCCTGCCCAGCTCACGATGCTCATCACACCGGCATAAGCAAGAGCCCAGACAGGGCCCAAAACACCTGAAGCCAATGTGCGTTGATCAACAGCCTTCTTGTCGTGGTCCCAGGAGGCTTTGTCAAATCCCAGCATCGGGTCGATGTAATCATCTTTGTCAATTTTCCAAAGAGAACGCCCAATCGCATAACCGCCTGCAAAAGGTGACGTGACTGTCATGACGTGGCCGATGCCCTTGAGCGATAGCAGGTACTTAACCGGAAAGTCGAGTCCATCCCGTATCGCGCCGATCGGGATATAGTAGACGTAGTTCCAGAACCCCTTCATGGAAGGCTTCAGAGGTTCGACTCCTATCTTCACAAACTGTCTTTCGGGGAGATAGTCAATATGGCGCTGGCCGGTGATGCTTCCGACACGACGGGCTTTCTTTTGAAGAGCCGTTACCTCAGGCGTTCCCAAGTTTCCGTCCACTCTCACAAGGCGCTGCGAGGAGTGGTACCAGCCGTCTTCACGAGCGGCCTCGACGACGAAGACGTAATCGCCGTTTTCCACAAACCTGCCGTACTTGCTCTTCCCGTCCCACAAAGCTCGCTGAAAAGGTGCTGTTGGGTCGAGCTTCACAGGAGCTTCCAGTATGACCTCGGTTCGGGCTTCGGCAAGTATTTTGAACGTAACTGTTATCTTCTCGATCACAGTTTCGGCCGCACTAACGGTAAACGTAATAGATATCTTTTCCTTGTATGGTTTGAACGTTTCCTTCTCCGGCCTGATATCCCGCACTATTGGGAACTCCTTGCGCACTTCTTCAAGAGCAGCAGCCATCTTCTCAGTGAAGGTGGCGGGCACAGATGTTGTAGGGTGTTTTGTAAGGTACTTCAGCAAGTTCTGCCTGGCAAGGTCGCTCTGGCCTATCTCTGCGTAGATTGCGCCTATGTGAAGCGCTATTTCAAGCGCGGCTTCCTCTTTAACACCCACCTGCAGAGCAAGCTTGAATTTATTGAGCGCCTTGGCCCACTTTTTCTTTGCGAAAAAGTCCTTGCCTTCCTCAACGATTTTCAGAGGCTGCTCCTCCTGCGCGACCGCTTTTGGCGCCAGAAGACAGGCTACGGCAACAAAAGCAAACAGAAAGGCAAAGTGTTTCATTTATTCTCTCCCACAATCCTTTGCATCTGATTCTCCCTCAATTTAGTCTTGAGGCGGTCTGGAAGTGCCAGACTCATACTTCTGGGAAAGGTCTTTAACAGTTTCCAATATCTCTGCGTCCTTGCCACCAAGCTCTTTGTATTTCTTGTAGTAAGTGTAGGCGGTTTTCTGGTCGCCCTTAAAAAACTCGTATATTATGCCGAGTTGCTTGTGCGTATCTGGGTCATTCGGGTTCAATCTCTTGGCTTCCTTATAAGCGGTAATTGCCTTCTCTAACTTGCCGGCATCGATTTTTCCGTTGTTTTCTGTTGCTGCCAAAAGCTCCGTGGCTTTATTGTACTGAATCAACGCCTCTGCTCGCGCTTTCCGGGCAGGTTCCTCTATCGGGACGATAGTGCCCTTCCTACTGAAGCCCCCAGCACAGCCAGACACAAAAACTGTAAACACTATTCCTGCAAGAATCAGTACCGAAAACCACATCTTTCTCATTGAGCTTCTTACCTCCTCTTTGCCATAAAAACTGCCCCCTTTCTTGATTCTTCCAAGTCTGCATTATAATATATCCTGGACCTGTTTTAGGGGGGCAGGTCAAGGGTTCTCTTCCTAAGAAAGCAATCTTATTCATAGAAGCGTACCCCGGTTCAACAAAAACCTCGTTCAGAGCAATAGAATAGAACGCTAATAAGGGTATTGCTCCTTACTCCGACCGTATACTCACTCAGATTCAGAAGCAATTGGCAGAAACAAAAAATTAAAAGGAGCAGACCGAGATTTCCCAGATGAACCCCACCTACGACCGCCGTAGGCTCCCTAAACCTAATATTACCACAACCCCGAGTCCGTTGCAACAACCAGGGGGGATTAAATTTGAACTAGTGACGCCTTCAGCTGCAAACCATACTTCACTGCCAGAGTCACCGCCCCCGGCAGGATTCGAACTCTAACTCCTTGTATTTCGGCAAGTCTTCGATGGCAAATCGTATTTGGTACATCGATGTACACCACCAGTTGTCCCGGTACTTAAGCGGTTTGTCTTCTGAGCCTATCCCCAGTGAGCACGATATTCTTTACCAGCCCGTGCATACGGGAGTCTTGCCGTTTTCGATCCGGTAATCGATTCGATCAACCAGTTCAACCTTAACTCCAGCAGATAAGTTGTCGCAGCGAAAAGTGGTATGGAAACTCTGGCAATAAATCAGTATAAAAAAGGAGTAGAATCAGGCGGTACGTTACGTCTTTAAATACATAGGACATGAAAAAGAGGAATGTGTCGGTTGAATAAGCATCGTATCTTTGCAAGACTCGGAATCTTTTTACTTGTACTTCTAATTTCTTTTGTTATCGCAATTCTCACGCTTTGCCCGGGCGGTCGCGAAGCTCCCCCACCCTTAACCGAAACGAAAAAAGACACCCCGGCGACCGCAAGCGGCAGCACGTATGACAAAATTCAACCCCGGTCGCCAAAGAAAGATGCAACGCCGGACAAGTCCCGCCTGTCAAATACCGTAACAGGCAAGAGTAATAAAAATGAATCGCAATTGAACCGGACAGTAGACGAGTACTTTGCACGTTTCAAGGACACGAGCATTCCACTGAAACAACGGGTAGAGGAGATAAACGCTCTTGCAAAGAGGAGTGATAAGCATTCGATTGAGGTATTAATGGCTCTCGGGGATGAAAAAACCTATCTTAACTTTGCGGCCGTGCGGGCTCTTGGAAATTGCAGGGAGGAAAATGTCGCGGAGTATCTGAGGCAGAAATTGTCCGCCCCGGATTCGCGGGTGCTCTGCGAGGCCGTCCGGAGCTATGCTGATATTCGTGGCAAGG
>CAYWBA010000278.1:0-4619 GCA_964455955.1 uncultured Planctomycetota bacterium
GCACGCAAACCGCTTCAGACCCTGTCCGGCGAAAGAGTCGCACTGTCGCTGTCGTCTTTTCTCAAGCCGTAGAAACATTGCCTGGTGGCTTGCTTCCCTTCTTCATAACTATCAGGCCAGCAGCAACCATGGCAAGAGAATAAAGAATATAAGCAAGAGCAGTGCCCAGTGCGACGCCGTTTATTCCCCAGCCCAGCCTGACAAAGAAGATATTCAGCGCCAGATTAGCCAGAACAGCGGAGCCTTGTATAGCCATGCAATAAACTTGCTTGCCCACTGTGACAAGGAAATTGCCGAACCCCCAGGAAAATGGCAGAAAGGGCAGTCCGAAGAGAATTATTCTCATTGCAGGGATTCCCGGCACGTAGGCGGGCAGGAACCGCACCACAATAAGAGGGAAGATAAAGAATGCAGCGGCAGCCATTGGGACAGTTATCCCCAGACCGACAAAGGCCTGGCGGTAAATCCATTTCTTCAGTTCCGCATGACTTGCAGTGCGTCCAAAAGCCTCAGCCATTCGGGGATATATTTGCTGCATTGTAACCAGGGGCACCATGGTCAGGGCCATCATTACCATTATGGAGATGGAATAATGGCCGAGCTTCTCCGTCCCGAAAAAGCTTGTGATAACCCACCTGTCGGCGGTGGTCAGGAAGCCGTACAGCAACGCGCCAACCATTATCGGGAACCCGATCTTGACCAGGCGAAGCGCTTCCCGCACCTTGAGCTGGAGCCTGAAGTCGAACGGGACTATCCTGGTTATGAAGAAGGACAGCGCGAGGATAGTCAGCGACTGGCCAATGATAAGACCGGAAAGGCCCCACCTGAGCACAAGCGGAATTGCCACGGCGGGAAAGAGGCCGGCGAATACAAACAACTGGTAGCTTTGCTGCGCGAAACGCTTGTCGGACCTGAGAAAAGTCTGCAAATAGGTGTAAATCTGCGTGCATATAACAAGGAGCGGCATAAGGAGCAGGTAAGTTCTTACATTTCCATATGGAAGAAAGAGAGCAACTATGCCGAGAAGTGCCGAGAACGCGAAGCCGAGAACAGACAAGGTTCCAAGAGAAACCCGCCTTATCTGGTCTGCCTTGTCAAAGTCACCTTTCCCTTTGAAAATGGGGACATCTCTGTTCATGCCGTTGATAACGCCGAGGTGGGCGACACAACTGTAGGCAATTATAAGGTGCAGCATATTCCAGAGTCCCCACGTCCTGGGGCCAAGAATCCTTGCTGCACTCATAAAAACCACGAATTTGGAGCCCTGGCTGAGTACAGTGGAGGATGCAAGTAGCATAAATTCCTTCAGGAACATCAAGCGCCCGAACGCCTTCAATCCGGCGCCGGATGGCTTACTCGCTGGAGAAGCTTCTGTTTCCCGTTTTTCCGGCAGATTCATTAGTCTCGAACCTGATTTGACAAAACAACGTATTGATTTAAGTAATGCTACTTACAAGCGGCGCTGCATTCGAGTACTTGAGAAGCAACAAATTCGCACTGCTTGTCTGTCAGGCCAACGGACGATGGGAGGCTCAACCCTTGGGCATAAAGTCTGTCAGCAACTTCGATTTTGAAAGCCTGGCAATCCCTGTAAGGCGGGAGCGAACATGCAGGATGCCACAGTGGCCGGGTCTGAATTTGATTCGCCCTCAGCCGCTTCATAAGCTCGCGGCTGTCTACGCCGAATTTCGCCTCGTCCACCAGAACTGTGTAAAGCCAGTATGTGGAAGACGCCCAGGAAGCTTCTTTGGGAACCGTGATGCCCGGGGCGTCTTTGAGCGCTTTTTCGTAGCACCTTGCGTGCGTGCGCTTTGCTTCAACGTACTCGTCGAGCTTTTCCATCTGCGCCACGCCCATTGCAGCCTGGATATTGGTGAGCCGGTAGTTGTAGCCGATTTCGTTGTGAACATACTCAAGCGTGTTATCCTTGGCCTGCGTGGTAAGGTAGCGCGTTCTGGCGGCCCATTTTTGGTTGTTCGTTACAATCATCCCGCCGCCGCCGGTTGTGATAATTTTGTTGCCATTAAAGCTCAGGCACGCGATGTCGCCGAGAGAACCAAGTGTTTTGCCCTTATACTTTGCGCCAAGGCTTTCCGCCACATCCTCGATAACAACGAGTTCGTACTTGCGCGCAACTTCGAGTATCGGCTCCATATCGCATGGGTGCCCCATTACGTGAACCGGCAGTATTCCACTCACGCGGCGGCCGGTTGCTTTGTTGCGGAGCTTGCCGCCCTCGAAGCGGCATTCGTTTTCCAGGAAATCCGCAACCTTCGCGGTGTCAATCTGCCAGTAGTCCGGCTCGACATCGATAAAGACAGGCCAGGCGCCCACGTAGCGCACAGCGTTCACAGGCGCAATAAACGTGAGTGCAGGAACAAGCACCTCGTCGTCAGGCTCAATTCCGGCAACAAGCAGGGCAACATGAAGGGCTGCCGTCCCATTGACTGTGGCCACAGCGTGTTTGGCGCCTACGTACTGCGAAACTGCCTGCTCAAACCGGCTGACAAAAGCGCCAACGGAAGAGACCCAGTTCGTATCGAGGCACTCTTTGATGTACTTCCACTCGTTGCCCCGTATCTCGGGAACGCAGAGAGGGATAAATCCTTCTCCTGCGGGCACGCCGGGTTCAAACACCATAGACATCGGGCCGGTACCTCTCCATGTTCTCTTTGAACCATTCCACTGTCAAACGCAGTCCCTCCTCCAGTGGACATTTGGGCCCCCACCCCAGAACCTTCTTCGCCAGACCGTTGTCGGCCAAGAGGCGCTCGACTTCGCTGTCCTGTGGCCGTACTCTCTCCTCTTCGGAAACGATTTCCTGGTCGGTGCCGACTTCCACGAGAATCATTTTGGCAAGGTCACCAACACTTATCTCCCGCCCGGTTCCCAGGTTGACCACGTGGCCAACTGCGGCACCCGTCTGCGCGGCGAGCACAAACCCCTCGACAATATCTTCAACATAGGTGTAGTCTCTGGTAGGAGAGAGGTTGCCCAGGTGGATAGGGTGATTCGCAAGTGCTTGGGTTATAATTGTGGGGATGACGGCACGGGCTGACTGGCGCGGGCCAAAAGTGTTGAACGGTCGCACAGTTACCACAGGCAGGTTGTAGGAAAGGCGAAAGGATTCGGTTAGCTTGTCAGCGGCGATTTTGCTTGCGGAATAGGGTGACTGTGCTTGCAGAGGGTGACTTTCATCTATCGGGACGTACTGTGCTGTGCCGTAGACCTCGCTTGTCGAGGTATGCACCACCCTCTCGACGCCAGCCTCGCGTGCCGCCTGCAGGACGTTGAGTGTTCCTTCGACATTGGTGCGAACATAGGAGAGGGGCGCTTCGTACGAATAAGGAATGCCGATGAGCGCCGCCAGGTGAAATACTACTTCGGCTCCTTCAGTGAGCCGGCGCAGGCGGTCCAAGTCCCTGATATCGCCAAGGACTATCTCCATGCTGTCCTTGAGGGCGGAGGAGTCAAGCCATCCCCATCGGCCCATGGAGTTGTATTTGACAAGAGCTCGAACCCGTGCCCCGGACCGTGCGAGCCTTTCGGCCAGGTGACTTCCGATAAAACCGCCTGACCCTGTGACAAGGACGCGTCTGCCTGACCAGTTAGATGCCATCTCTTAAATCCCTCTGAGCTCGCTTGTAATCCTCGAACTGTCCTATATCAATCCAGTACTCACGCACGGGAAATCCGACAACTGTCCTGCCCTCATCAAGCAGGTGGGAAATAAGGTCGGTCATGTCGGGGAAGCCCGTTCCCGTTACGGAGTCCTTCACTGAGTCTTCAAGCAGGTAGATGCCGGCATTAACGAAGAAGTGGCGGGAAGGTTTTTCTGCAAGGCCAAGTATTCTTTCGCCTTCCATTTCGACAATGCCGTATGGAACGTCAAACCGATAATCGCGCACAGCGACAGTCATATCAGCCTTTCGCTTTTGGTGATAATTCACCATCGTTCTGAAGTCAACTCGCGTGAGGATATCGCCGTTTATTACAAGCAGTTCTTGAGGCCAATCCTCAAGGAGACGCAATGCTCCTACCGTGCCTGAGGGTTCTTCTTCATGAATATACTCTATACTTACGCCCAAATCCTGTCCATCGCCGAAATGGCTTGTTATCGTCTGCGCTTTGTAGTGCGTGGTTATGACGATGTCAACAATGCCGGCATCGCTTAAGCCTCCTATAATCCACTCCATTATCGGGCGCCCGCCTACGGGAAGCATGGGCTTTGGAATATCCTCGGTGAGTGGCCGTAACCGCCTGCCGTACCCGCCAGCCATTATTACCGCTTTTACAGGTGAACCGCCAGCAGGTGGCGGTTCCTGTAACATGTAAAGGTCAACTATGCGACCTTTCTCATCCAGCAAGGGAACCTGTCTGATTCCATGCTGCTGCATGATGCGCAACAGGTGCGCGTGGCTGGTGCCTTCCGGCACGGTAATAGGCCGGGCGTATGGAGTTTTGGCCTTTCTCTTGAGCAGTTCGTCCACCTTGCTGGAAAGATTGACGCCGGCCAGGATGGCTCGCCGGATATCGCCATCCGTTATAGTCCCAAGCAGGCAGCGTTCTTTATCCGCAACAAGCGCTATGCCCATGGAGTTGCGGTCTATGTACTCCAT
>CAYWBA010000279.1:0-4552 GCA_964455955.1 uncultured Planctomycetota bacterium
CGCGATGCGTGTCCAAATGCCTGTCCAGGCAGTTGTAGCAAGCGTTCAGCTCTCCCCCATCAAACCACTTGAACTCCCAGGTTGGCTCCTTTTGAGACCATTCAAAGACCCTGTCCCACTTCTTGAACCACACCAGTTCCTGCTGGGCCACTTCGGCCCAGAACTCGCCGACGTTCTCAAGGCTGCGGGCGTAGTCAGCCTTGTACTTGTCAAAGGAGTTGACAAGCGCCTTCTCTATAAAACCTGCGGAGGGCTCCAATCGTTGTTCAGAAGATTCTGAGGGAACAACCCCGGGTTTTTTCACCCCTTTTTCGAGCCCCTCTTGGATTACATTCACGAGGTCTGCAGAGTCAAATGGTTTTGAGATATATGCGTGTACACCAAGCTTTCTTGCCTCCACCTCGCTCTCGTCTGTGGCATACGCCGTGATCATGATGAATACGATGTTCTGCTCTGATTCCTTTATCATATGCAGCAGTTCCATGCCGTCAATCCGAGGCATCTTCAGGTCCGAGACAACCACGTCGAAGCGTTTGGCGCTGACTTTTTCTACTGCTTCAAGTCCGTCTTCAGCAGTGTCAACACCATACCCTTCCTCGGCCAGCAACTCCCGCAAGCCTTCTCGCATCTTCTTCTCATCTTCAACTACAAGTATGCTGTTTCTACGCATCCTACCGTCCTCCTTCTCACTACCTCACCTGCTTGGCCCTACTGGCATCGCGCCCTTCCTGATGGTAGTGAAGACTAAATATCATGGAAAGGAGAGAAAGTTCGTATTTCTTGTTCAGCTTCTGGATAACTTGCAGCGGATCTATACCAGCGGGGCAGATACGGGCGCATCGCCCGCAGCCGACACAGGATGGTTTGCCGTAATCCTCTGCGGAGTGTAGGTACTTTTCAATGAACCGTTCCTTTACAGTATCAATAGTAGCAATCGATGTAGGACAGACCATGTCACATTTGCCACAAGATACGCACTTCTCCTCGAGTTCATTCCAGAGCGGGTCGCCGAGCGTCAGCTTGATGAGCTCTGGCAGGGCAGCAGGGTGACAGCCGATAGAGATATGGTCCCTCAGGGTTTTTCTTTCTGTTTGTTTGATTCTTTGTCTGTCTTTGTGCGCGGGTTCAGACAGCTTATCGAAATTGTGAAGCAGCTTTTCACCCCTGGGACTGCCAACTTTTACGAAATACTTCTCGCCGATATCCGTAAAGAAGAG
Source organism: uncultured Planctomycetota bacterium (assembly GCA_964455955.1). Classification (GTDB taxonomy): domain Bacteria; phylum Planctomycetota; class SKW154; order SKW154; family DAOVDS01; genus CAYWBA01. Next base: position 1,218 of record CAYWBA010000279.1, read on the forward strand.
ATCGAATCCGCTCTGGCGTTTGTAAGCGCCGATGCCCCTTGCGAATGAGTATTCATCCGGGCTATCGTCAATACCTATGAAGAGAGCGTTCTTTCTCCTCTCAAGATAGTGAGGGTTCGACCCTTCTTTGCCCAAGAGATAGTCAAGTCTCAGGATTGCCTGCATATCGTGCGGGTGAACTCCAAAGAAGACCTTGTGCTCTGCGCCAAGCTCAATGTCGTCCAGCAACAAGCTGGCAGGAAAGGCGTCTACTCCTGGCAGGGAAGAAGGCAGAAAGAAATACTTGAGAGGCAGGACGGTGGAGTTATAGTTCAGGGATAACTGAGAGATGTCGTCGAGCCTGTGGAAGGCGACACGGCCGTCTCTTTCCTGTGGAGCTATAACAGTGCCAAAGGCTTTGAGCCCCTCAACAAAAGCGGAGAGGGCGTCCTTCTTGATTACGCCCTCCGTAACCGGCTTTTCTTCAAGCGCTTTCTGGACAGAGCGGGTAATTCTGTCCAGGGAGAAGGGCTTATCTATATAGTCAAAGGCACCCAGCTTCATTGCACGTGAGGCGCTTTCGGGCGTTCCGTAGGCTGTAATCATAATGACAACCGTGTTGGGCATTGTGCTCCTTGTCTTCTGGAGTAGCGAGATTCCGTCCATGCCGGGCAACTTCAAGTCTGTGATGATGACATCGAAATCCGACTGCTCTATCTGCCTGGCTGCCTTGATTCCGTCTTCAGCTACATATACATTGTAGCCTTCATCTCTGAACAATTCCGACAAGGCATTCAGCATCTGGCGCTCGTCGTCAACCACCAACATCCTTTTCTTCACTGTTCTGCTCATTCTTCTTCCCTCCAATCAGCTCCAGCCTTCCGTATATCAAAATCCGTGCCAAGCAGCGGGAAGGTGGCTGAAAGAAAAGGCCTATCCTCCTGTGCCGTAAAGAGATAGGGCTACGTGCTGACTGTTGTGGCTTCGGGACGGGATTGCGATAGTGTAGAGTTTTTGCTACAGGGAAATTCGGGAAAATGCCGTAACTATCGGGAATTATCGTGGATAGGGATATGTGGCAAATATGCTACAGGTGTGACCTTATCCGAAATCTTTGGTGTTTATGCCGTATTTTCTCATAAGCCTGTGCAGACTCGGTCTATCCATACCGGTAGCCTCGGCAGCTTGAGATACATTGCCCCCGTGTATCTCGAGGAGGTGGGTGACAAATTCCCTGTTGAATGTATCGAGAGTCTGTCTCTTCGCCTCTTTGTAAGGTACTCCGGAGATGGCGCTGGTGCTTCCTATTCTTTCAGAGAGCAATCTTTCAGGTAGACTTGCAAGAGTAACAGTGTTGTCTGTCTCCAGCACAACTGCCCTTTCGATAACATTCTCAAGTTCGCGTACATTGCCGGGCCAGTCATACCCAATCAACACAGTCATTGCTTCGGGAGAGATGTCTGCTACTTCCCTGCGCATCTTTTCATTGTACCTCTTCAAGAAATGATTGGCGAGCAAGGGGATATCACCTTTCCTTTTTCGCAGGGGAGGGAGAAGTATAGAGACGACGTTCAGTCTGTAGTAGAGATCTTCACGGAATGTCCCTTTTTCGATACATTCTTTAAGGTCCTTGTTGGTGGCAGCGACAAGTCTTATATCTGTGGTAATCACTTTCGTATCTCCGAGGCGCATGAACTCCCTTTCCTGCAAGACACGGAGAAGCTTTGCCTGGATGGGAGCTGAGGTCTCGGCAATCTCGTCGAAGAAGAAAGTACCGCCACTCGCAATCTCGAAGAGCCCCCGCTTATCTGCTATCGCCCCCGTAAACGCTCCCTTGGCGTGTCCGAACAACTCGCTCTCCAACAATGATTCTTTCAGGCCTGCACAGCTCACAGGGACAAATGGCGCTTCACTCCTAAGGCTTAGCGAATGTATCGCTTTGGCTATAAGCTCCTTCCCTGTACCACTCTCTCCGGTTATCAGAACGGTGGTGTCTGTTGGGGCGACCTTTCTTGTTAGTTCAAGGACCCGCTGCAACTGGTCGCTCTTCCCAACGATTTGGTCGAGCCTGAAACTCGTTCCCATTTTCCGTCTCAGATAGGTGACCTCGCAATTGAGCTTGCGGAACTGGAGGGCTTTCTCGACAACGAGCTTGACTTCTTCCAGATTGAAAGGCTTTGTAATGTAGTCGTAGGCTCCCAGCTTCATGGCTTCCACTGAGTTTTCAATTGTTCCATAGCCTGTAATCATAATGACCGGTGTGTGTGGGCTGGAATCTTTTATTTTCTTGAGCACCTTCATCCCATCCATACCGGGCATCTTTATGTCTGTAACAACCAGATCATAGCTTCTCTGCTGAATCTTTTTTGCTGCCTTATTACCATCACTTGCAGTCTCAACAACGTAACCGTCGTCCTCGAACAATTCTTGCAATCCCTGGCGCATGTTCTTTTCATCTTCAGCTATCAGAATAGAAGCGCTTTTTCGCATGATTATTTCTCCGGCCGCTTCACCGGCAGAAGAATAGTAAACGTCGTGCCCTTGCCGATAGAACTCTTGACTTCGATGGCACCTGAATGCTGTTCAACGATACCGTGGCTGACAGAGAGCCCGAGACCAGTTCCTTTGCCTGTCTCCTTGGTAGTGAAGAATGGGTCGAACATTTTCGTAATATACTCTTCAGGTATGCCGCAGCCTGTGTCGGCTATCTCCACCTTAACCATCTTACCGTCTGAGGCCTTCCCGGTAGTGAAAGTCAGTTCACCGCCGTCGGGCATCGCCGCCAACGCGTTTATCGCCATATTGACAAAAACCTGCTGGAGTCAGTGTCACCCATTACTTTTGGCAGGTCTGAAGAGAACTGCTTGACCATCTTAACTTCCTGCAGTTGCGCCTGATGTTCGACGATGGCCAGTGTCTTCTCAACTACACCGTTAAGGTCTATCTCCCTTATTGCGGGCTCCGTCTGTCTGGCGAACTCGAGAAGGTTCTTCACAATCTGGCCTCCCCGATTGATTTCTGCCACCACCGTCTCCAGTCTTTGCGGCAGGCGAGAAGGATTTTTTTCCACATCTTTCTGTGCCATCTGGGCATACATGGATGCCACCCCCAGCGGGTTGTTCACCTCGTGAGCTATGCCTGCCGCCAGAGTCCCCAGAGCGGCAAGTTTTTCTGAATGGACCAATTGTTTCTGCTTTTCCCGCAGCATCTTGTTAGCTTGCTTGAGGTCTTCGTCCGCAGCCTCTATTTTGCCCCTGAGCTTCTCATATAGGTCTTTGAGCTGCCGCCTCACCCTGTTAAATGCGTCTGTCAAGGCCCTTATCTCATCACGTGTTTTACATTGTACTTCAAAATCA
>CAYWBA010000280.1:0-4548 GCA_964455955.1 uncultured Planctomycetota bacterium
TCCGAAAAACAAAAAAGATAGTGCTATTCTCATATTCTCGTCTAAGGGGTTACTCTTTCACAAAAAGGATTACGGCGTCTTGGGGCTGACGTAATAGATTTCTTTCAAGTCCCCAGCATTCTCATAAGGTTCGTCTCTTGCCTCTTCAAGAAAAATCGGGAGGCTTATGACGACTGGTTCGGGTTCCGGCTCTTCAACAGGCGTAAACATCTCGATTTTCAGGTTCTCATCGACGGTAAACATGGACCCGGGCTCCATAAGGTGGCCCTCGCCGTGAGCTTCTATCTTGAGGTCCAGCTCGCAGTACTCATGGACCGCGATTTCGAAAACCCGCCTGTCCTCGATAAACGTGGAGTCAACTCTCTGGCCCTGCAGCAGGTAAGTTATCAGCCCGAACTCATTCTCAAGTACCGGGCCATCCTCGATGCAGAAGAAGTTGGATGTATTGGGGTCGGGTGCGTTTACCCGCAGGCGGCCCTCTCCTGTTATTCTGTGCCTGGGGCAGACAAAAGCGAAGTCGGTGCTGCCGATTGTTACGTCTGCGTACCCGTACTTCAAGCGGGCTATCAAGATACCCTCAGGCGACCGTTCGATTACAAGCTCGCTGTTCGGGCCCAGCCCTATTACGGTGCCATCTGTCAGGCTGACTGTTACTGAAGCGCCTTCGGAAGTTCTTATTGTATCTCCGAAGAAAACCGGCGCCTTCTCACCCTCCGCGGGCGCAAATATCACGAAATCCTCAGCATCAGCTCTCTTCAGGCTGACTTCGCCCTCCCATGCGCCGAGCTCTCCTGCGGCTGTCTGCTCACCCTTCTCGCCAGTCCCGGGCTCGCCGACTTCGCCTTCAGGCTGCGGGCCTGTGGGTTCACCTTCCTGTGCCAGACCTACCACGATGGCGGCCAAGACCACCGTGAGTATTGCTGCAGTTTCTAAAAAACCGTGTGACATACCACCCTCCTGCTGGAGTAAATACATCCACTAAGCAGTATCGTAATTTCAACCGCAAGTGTCAAGTCAAAAAACATTTAGGTCTCGCAAAAAACAACAATACCTGCACACCTTAATTCCCGGCGCTTGTCGAGAATCAGGCCTTGACGCATGCATATTTACAGTTACACGTTGCATTGCAATGAGCAACTCCTGTGCCGATTGAAGCAGGAAACTGGTTCTCGGCCAGGAATCCTTTCGTTCCGTGCATTTGGCCGTGGTACCGGCAGTGTCATGGTGTTCGCCGCCGGCCCGGGAATGGGGAAACGCCGCCACGGTGCTATGGAACGAGTTCCATACTTTCCAGGAGTCAGGAGTTTCGGCTGATACTGTCATATACCGGGTTCCAACTTTGCCTGCTGCCTGCGCCATCATGGGGGGAAGCCTCCTAATCAGTAACAATCTTGCATGGCGGTAGTGATTCCAAAAACGTTTTTCCGTAAGGCCTGCTTGCAACGCGCGAATCGAGGATAACAATCATGCCCCTGTCACTCCTTGAGCGAATCAGGCGGCCGACCCCCTGTTTGAGCCGTATTACCGCCTGGGGCAGGGAGTACGTTTGGAAAGGGTCCTGTCCGCGCACTGCAAGTTCCTCAAGTCTTGCCTGCTGCAGCGGGATAGTCGGTACTTCAAAAGGCAGCCGCGTAATAATCACATTGCTGAGCGACTCGCCCGGAACATCAATCCCCTGCCAGAAGGAAGAAGTGCCGAAAAGCACTGAATTCGTCTCTTCCCTGAATGTCTCAAGCATCTTTAACCTTGATACGCCCGCCCCCTGCACCAGCACGCTCCAGCCCTGCTCTTCGAGGAAATCGGCAAGCCTGCCGGCGACATCCTTCAGGTGCCCGTAGTTGGTGAAGAGCACCAGTGCCCGGCCCTCCGACTTCTTCAGGTAGTCTTTTGAAGCTTGCGAAATCGCCGCGACGTAGTCTTCACTTGCGGGCGGCGGCAGGTCTTTCTCAACGTAAATGGTGGCCTGGGCCGGGTAATCAAAGGGAGACCCAAGCTTCAGCTCATGGAAAGCCTCCAGTCCCAGCCTGTCACGCAGGAACGCGAACGGGTCGCGCTTCCCCACCGCAAGCGTGGCCCCGGTAAGGACGGATGTGGCCAGACGCGAGAACAGCACCTGCGGCAGCAGTCCCGAAACCCGCACAGGCGCGCAGCGCAGCGACAAGTCCCTGCTTCCCTTCTCTATCCAGTAAACCTGCCCCTTAAGGCTCAACGACCTGATAATCTCTATCGCTTCGGCGTTTTCGAGCAACTGGGCTGCATATCCCTTTATCTCGGAGGCGGTGTCTTCGTCTTCCATCTCCACGCTTGATTTGACAAGGCTGGCTGAGAGCCTGCGCATGGGTTCCGAAAGAGTATTCTCCAGAGGAACAGGCTCACGGATGCGCATGTTTGGCGGCAGGCCGTCTCTTGACCATTCCTCAATGCTGTCGAAAAACGCGGAGGCTGTCTTCTTAAGCCCCGCGGCCGCAGGGAGCAGCTCGCCGCCGAGGGTGCGCTGCAGGATACCACGCCGCCTCTCGCTTCCTGCAAGCATTTCGAGCAGATGTGCAAGGGTGCGCCTTGAGACCAGCAGCCCCAGGCATTCGCTTGCGACTGATTCGAGCGTGTGGGCCTCATCGAAGATGACGCAGTTGTGGGGCGGAAGGACCTGCTGCGCGCTCTCCGGGGTCGCAAGGTCGCTGAAGTAAAGGTAATGATTTGCAACTACAAGCTGGGCCTGTCTGAGCCGCTGGCGCGCCCTGCGGAAAAAGCACATCTCGCTCATGACGCAGCTCTTGCCTGTGCAGATGTACCTGCTTGAGTTTACCTGTTCCCACAGCTCAGGCGAAGGCACAAAATCAAGGTCTGAAAGGGAGCCGTCTTTCGTGGCCAGTGACCAGTCCTGAATGTATCGAAGCTGCCTGTAAGTTTCGTCATCCTCAAAAAGCCGCATCTGCGACCTGCCCGTCGCGCGCAGGCGGCGCAGGCAGAGGTAATTGCGCCGGCCCTTTGCGACCGCGGCCTTGACATCCACGCCCAGCGCTTCCACGAGAAGCGGAATGTCTTTCTCGAGAAGCTGCTCCTGGAGGTTTATCGTGTATGTGCTTACCACGACAGGTTCACCGGTCTGCCGGGCGTGCAGGTATGCGGGCAGGAGGTAGGCAAGACTTTTTCCCACGCCTGTTCCCGCCTCGACAACAAGATGTTTGCGTCCTCCGATTGCGGAGGCGACCGCCTGCGCCATTTCCACCTGCTGGGGCCTGTGTTCGTAGCCTTTGAATACTGACGAGAACTGCCCGCCGGGTTTGAAGAATCCCGTGATTTGTGACTCCTTGCTCATGGTCTGGGAATTATTGGCCGCCCGCGGCCGGATTATCAACCAAAAACCGTCTTTCCCCCCCACATTCTTGCCTGAGACAACTGCTGTCATGTCCTTCCTTTTTGCATAAATTGTGTTTCCTGTCTTTACAACCCGGGTTTTGCGCCTGTAAACCGTCTGTAAATAGAGTTCCTTACATACCAACGACTTACGGCATCTATTTACAGATTTTTCGGGGGGTCGGGTTACATTTGCGTGGTTCGGCGTGAATTGGGAATTGACGCAACCTCTTGCTACGACAGCATGTTGCGTCGAGATAGACGGTGTGGACATGCGCAATATCTTATCCAGTAATGAGTTGGGACGAATTCGAGCACTTTACAAACCATCCTGAAAAGGTATTTTTGCCACGCAGACACAGAGACACGGAGAACAACCCTTTTTCTTTTCTTACCTTTAACCTTCAACCTTTAACCTTCAACTTCTTTGCGTTTATCTGCGTTCACTGCTTCTTCCCCGTTCCCTTGCACTTAGGGCAGGTGATTTTACCAGTGCCGTTGCAGAGGTCGCATTTTGCGTCCTCTTGCGGCTGCTGCGGCTTGGCTTGTTTTACTTCTCCTGCAGTCAGGTTTGCCCGGCGAATCGAGTTGAAGAAGTCCCGGGAGCCTGTGAGCGGCCTGTCGGTGAGCGGGAAGGTCGCGCTCAGAAACGCACTGCCCCCTGCTTTCAAAATGCCCGCGCGTATCTTCGCTACCTGGTACTCGAATGTGCGAACATGCGAGCCCGCATAGTCCCAGGCCCTCTTTCTGCCCTGCGGGTCGGACGCGGTCCTCAGGTCGAAGTATTCCGTCTTTACATGCAGCGTGGTCAGGGGTTTTTCGCCTTCGTCTGTCAAGACCATTCTCTTTGTCTCGGTAACTTCGAGCACCTTTGCCTTGATTATGACTTTCCTGCCTTTGTAGTTGTTCTTCCAGTCTATCAGCATGTGCAACCTGGTTTCCTCATCCGCGGCGTAGTTGTACCTGCTGAACTTTTTCTCAAATTTGAGCCAGTCGTCTATTGTGAAGACTTTGACTTTGCGTGGTTTTTCCGCGGGTTTGTTTTTCTTTTCTGGCCCGGGGGCTTCTTTTTTTGCCCACGGTTTTCTCTCGATTTTTGCTATGTCTTTGCGCTGTATTGTGGTTTCACCGTACTGCATCTGGAGCCGGACTGCATCACGTGTCTCGGAAACTATTTGTCCTTCCAGCTTG
>CAYWBA010000281.1:0-4528 GCA_964455955.1 uncultured Planctomycetota bacterium
TTCGGCGGCTTCACATCAAAAGATGCATACAGCGCAAGCTGCTTCGGCGGGTTGGAAATGTGGTCATCGCCGCGGATGATATGCGTTATCCCCATGTCAATATCATCCACCACGCAGGCGAAGTTGTACGTCGCAACCCCGCTTGAACGGATAATGACAAAGTCGTCAAGCAGCTTGTTGTCAAACTCTATCTTGTCGTGAATCAGGTCGTAGAAAAAGACGGGTATATTCGGCACCTTGAAGTAAACGGCCTCTCCGGTCTCTTCTCCGCTCTCATCTCCGGCCCCCGCATCATCGCCACGCGGCGGGGCCACGCCCGCCTTCTTGTGCCGCCCGGAGTGCTTCTCCTGCTCGCGGGACTCGGCCGTCTCGCGCTCCACGCTCCTGTAGGCCTTGCCCGCATCAAGCAGTTCCTTTGCCTTCTGCCGGTACAACTCAAGCCTCTCGCTCTGGTGGTACAGCTCGTCCCAGTCCATCCCCAGCCACTTGTGGGAATCGAGAATCTCCTCAAGGAACTCAGCCTTGAACCGCTCCCGGTCGGTGTCTTCGATGCGCAGTATGTAGTCCCCGCCCTGCCGCCTCGCATAGAGCCAGTTAAAAAGCGCAGTCCTGCTGCCGCCTACGTGCAGGTAACCGGTCGGACTCGGCGCAAACCTCACCCTGACTTTCTTCTGCTCACTCACAACATTTCTCCGCAGGCAAAGGGGGAAATGCTCTTACTTCCCCTTCTTTCCCTGCTCCTTTTTCTGCTGCTTCTGGATGCGGGCCCACTCGTCACGCAGCGACACTGTCCGGTTGAACACCAGCTTCTCATCCGTTGAGTCCGGGTCAACAACAAAGTATCCCTTCCTCTCGAACTGGAACCGGTCTCCCGGTTTTGCGTCTTTCAGGCCCGGCTCGACGCGGCACGAAGTTAGTACCTGGCGCGAGTCCGGATTGAACCCGTCTTTCCAGTCCCCGCCTTCCTTCACATCCATCGGATATGGTTTTGTGAAGGGATGGCCGTACAGCCTCACTTCAGCTTCCAGCGCGTGCGCGGCCGAGACCCAGTGCAGAGTCGCCTTGACCTTGCGGCCGTCGGGCGCGCCGCCGCCGCGCGTCTCCGGGTCGTAGGTGCAGTGCAGCTCGACCACCTCCCCGGTCTGCTCGTCCTTGACAACGTCCACGCACGTGATGAAATAAGCGTACCGCAGCCGCACCTCCCGGCCCGGCGCAAGGCGGTAGAACTTCTTCGGCGGCTCTTCCATGAAGTCCTCACGCTCGATATAGAGCACCCGCGAGAACGGGACCTTGCGCGTGCCGGCGGACGGGTCTTCCGGGTTATTCACCGCATCCATGTACTCGACCTCGTCTTCCGGGTAGTTGTCAATAACCACCCGCAGGGGCTCAAGCACCCCCATCACCCGCGGGGCTCGCATGTTCAGGTCTTCCCGGAGGCAGTGTTCGAGCAGCGCAATGTCCACCGTGCTCTCGACCTTGGCCACCCCGATGCGGTCGCAGAAGTTCCGGATTGACTCCGGCGTATAGCCGCGCCTCCTCAGGCCTGCCACGGTAGGCAGCCGCGGGTCATCCCACCCGGTTACGTAGCCCTCGTCCACCAGCTCTGTCAGCATTCGCTTGCTCATAACGGTGTAGGTGAGGTTGAGCCGTGCGAACTCGATTTGCTGCGGGTGGTAAATGCCAAGCTGCTCGACAAACCAGTCGTACAGCGGGCGGTGATTCTCAAACTCCAGCGTGCAAATCGAGTGCGTGATTCTCTCGATAGAATCCGACTGGCCGTGCGCCCAGTCGTAGGCGGCGTAGATGCACCACTTGTCGCCCGTGCGGTGGTGCGGAACTTTCAGTATCCGGTACATCACCGGGTCGCGCATGTTCAAATTCGGTGATGCCATGTCAATCTTCGCCCGGAGCACGCGCGAGCCTTCCTCGAACTCGCCCGCGCGCATCCGCTCGAACAACTCAATGTTCTCCTCGACCGTGCGGCCGCGGTACGGGCTGTCCGTACCCGGTCTGGTGAGGGTGCCGCGGGTCTCCCTGATTTCGTCCGCGCTCAGGTCGCATACATACGCCTTGCCAGCCCTGATAAGCTGGATTGCCCACTCGTGGAGCTGGTCGAAGTAGTCTGAAGCGTAGTACTCGTGCTCGCCCCAGTCAAACCCCAGCCAGCGGATATCCTCCTTGATGGAATCAATATACTCCTGCGTCTCCTTCAGCGGGTTTGTGTCGTCGAACCGCAGGTGGCAGACCCGCCCCTCCTCCTCGAGAGAAATGCCGAAGTTGAGGCAGATGCTCTTCGCATGCCCGATATGCAGGTAGCCGTTAGGCTCCGGCGGGAACCGGGTCACGACCCGGCCATCGTACTTGTTGGTTTTGAGGTCTTCCGCGATAATCGCGCGTATAAAATCCAGACCCCGAGCAGAATCAGCATCACCCATGTCCGCAGCTCCCCTTGGAAATACCAGCTTGCATTCTACGCACGCACTGCGCGCATGTCAAGGTTTTCGGAAGCACCACGCCGGAAGACATGGTAGCTATGAAGCCCCGGACTTCAGTCCGGGGGTAATAATCCCAAAGCCCCAGCGTTTATCGCCGCCTATTCTCAAGTCTTCTGCGGCAATAATAGCGACAATGTTCACTCCGTGTCAGCAGTTTTTGCTCCACCCTCTGCGTTCTCAGCCTTCTCTGCGCTCAAATCTCACCGCAGAGTCGCGGAGATTCGCAGCGAACAAACCCTTTTGATTTTCTTTTTTCGATAAGTCTTTTTCTTGTTTCCGAACCCAAACTAAATTTCTTCTCTTTTCTTCCCTCTGCGTTTTTCTGCGTCTCTGCGGTAAAGAAATGCCTTGCGCCTCCGCAGTTGAACAGAAGTACTGACTCTTGCTGAGTAGTCTCATAATAGCGACCGGTGAGTTTTTTGACTTTTCCTGTCACAAATCCCTAACCTGGTGCGGCTATATTTGAGAGGACAAGAAAGCAAACAACGGTTTGTTTCATGGAAGGGAAAATAATGAACTGCATAAAGCAACATATCTGGCTCGTGATAATCGCCTGTATGTTTGCAGGCTTGTCCACCATGGCGTCAGGCCAGGAAGTCAAAAAGCCTGACCTTTCAATTGATAAGTCAGGGATTGAGCTCTCACTCGTCTGGACAGACCCGGAGAACATTGAAGAAAGCATGAAACTTCTTCTGGAAATGACTGAGCAGATTGTGAAAAACAAAGTCTGCACTATCGATGAATTGACAGGATTTACCACAATACCCGACGATAAGAAGCCTCTTGCGGGGGCGCTATTCAGGTTCAAGATGGAGTTTGCCAAAGGCATTTCAAAACAGAGAAAGAAGGAAATATTGGAGCAGGTTGTTCATGATTTGAAAAAAAATGGTGGATGAGACAATGCGGCTACACCAACTGGCTAAACGGGCAGCATTATGACCCCCTTGTGGACTATATATATGTCAATATAGGCTTCTGTCTTAACCCACGTTGGTGGCGCGACGGTTGGATTTATACCTACCACAGGTTTAGAAAAATAACGGCAGAAATAACAAATAAAGGTAACGCGGCATCGCAGAGCACCTGCGTAGACTTCTTCCTGGACGGCAAAGAGGGAGAAAAAGAGCTGGTAACAACGAAAGTCGGGCCTCTTGAGCCGGGGCAGAAAGTCAAGGTCTCTACTTTTATCGAAACCTCAGGCCTGACCGGCGAACAGAAAATATCCATGCTTATCAGAAACTGTCAAACAGCAGAATCTGAGGAGCAGAAAAATATCCATTCCGTCACCTTTACGGCAGGAGTTCCTGCAGACGCCCCGAAAGGCGCGCCCAAGGAGCCCAAGACCACTACGGCGCGAACACGAGCCTATCCGAAAGGCGTAATTCAAGATTGCAAGGTAAAAGTCGTGCTGTCTGACCTTGGTTGGATAAATATGATGCCAGGGCCCGGTCCCCGTCCCAAAGATTACATAATGAATCCCAAAGCGAAAGGGGAAATCTTACTCTGCAACCCTACGGACAAGAATATTGCCGTCACCTCGCTTAAGGGAAAATTCTTCGATTCGCGCAGAAAATCCGGGTACTCCGTAACCCTGAAGAAAAAACCGCACAAGAACTGGCACATTGTGCCGCCCTATGGGGAAACAAAGATACAATTCGAGTTCCGGGCCAGGGGAAAATTCCGTGGACGACGTGACAGTGGATACATCGAGATAACCCTGAAAGATGATAAAGGCGGAGCCGCAACCCTGAAGAGCAATAAATCTACCGTACGTTATGCGATGTAGTTTGGCTATAACCCCGCTGCTTGTTTGAGCCACAGCGCGGCAAGATTGCTATTCGTCCTCGTCTTCGTCACGCAATTTGTCAATTATTGATTTTAGCTTGTCCGCGGCTTTTTTCGCTTCCGGGGTGTCAATTTTCTCTAAGCAAGAAAATGCCTCTCGTCTTGCGTCATCTGACGCAGAAAATGCTTCTACTATAGCCACGAGACGCCATACGGATTTATCGCCCATTATGTCAAAAATTGCTCTT
>CAYWBA010000282.1:0-232 GCA_964455955.1 uncultured Planctomycetota bacterium
TTACGACATCTGCCTCCCGCACAAGCTATTTACAGATGTATTTACAGACGGAAATATCGGGCTGTTATTGCGCAAGTGGGTTTGGGGCCAGTGATGATTTGCAGATTTTGCATATTTGTCGTTTATGAGGGTGAGGTTGTATTTGCCTGTTTTGAGCCTCGATTGGGTATCAGTGCAAACAAACATTGTGATTCTACATATAATACAGTGAGAGTTGCTCCAGAGGAGGAAA
>CAYWBA010000282.1:242-4520 GCA_964455955.1 uncultured Planctomycetota bacterium
AGCGGTACTGTGCCACCCCGGGGTATGCCAAGAGGAGGAAAGATAGATGCGAAAGTTGATTATTCTGGCAGTCTTGCTTCTTGGCGCTCCGATTGTCTATGGCGACATAATCCGCCTGCAGGATGGGGGCAAGATTGAGGGAGACATTGTAAAGGAGACGGACGAGGTCATAGTTCTGCGGACCTACGACGGTATTGAGGCGGAGGTATCGCGGGACGACATACTGGAGATAGAGCGGGGCAAATCGCCGTTTCAGCAAGCCAAAGAAGAGCTGAAGAAGCGGTTAAGCAACCTCTCCTCGAAGGATGCCAAAGGCCATTACCAGCTTGCGCAGTGGTGCAACCAGTGGATGTTCAAAGAGGATGCAAAGAAGCTCCTTGAGAAAGTAATAGCGATAGACCCTGACCACGCTGCTGCGAGAAAGGAACTGGGCTACGAGAAAGTTGACGGCAAATGGACGAAGAAAGGCAAGAGGGCGGCAGGAGAGAGGTCAGCAAGAGGAGATAGAGCGAAAGCCAAGCCGCTCACGCCTGCACAGAAGGCGCGTCTTGAGAAGCTGATAGTGCGCTACTTCAAGGATGGGAGCAAGCAGGAGGAGATACTTGCCAAGATAAAGAAGGCAGATGAGATTCCCCAAAACATGGTCGGGCACTTTTCGGAATTCGCGTTCGAGCAGGCCAAGGGCGGGCTGAAGGTTGACGAAGGTGAGACCACTTTTGGGCACCCGGAATACGCGGGTCTCATATACATCAAGGTAGTGGGGGATGCAAAAGGCAAGCTGCCGCTTTTTGTAGCCCTGCACGGAGGGGGCAAGGGGGTCGGCCACTGGAAAGGAGCTGCGAGGGCCTGGCTGCCCAGGCTGGAGAAGCGGCTCAAGAACTTCATCTTCCTCGCACCTACCGTGCTTCATAAGAATTATGCTGAATGGGCTGGCAATCCAGTTGAAGAAGCCTATGTAAAGGAAGTGATAAAGGCGGTAAATCGCACATATGATGTTGATACCAATCGTATCTACATGGCTGGCTACTCGATGGGCGGCTATGGGACGTGGCACATAGGCGCGCACGAAGCGGACACTTTCGCAGGGCTTGTTTCAGGTGCCGGCGGGATGCTCATACTGCGCAGCCGTGGTGAGCCCTGGGGCAAGGGCATAATTGCCAACCTGATGCACACGCCGATAATCGCCCTGCACGGCTCGGATGACCGGCCCGCGCCTGTGTGGAGCGACAGGAAGGCGAACGAGATAATGGACGATTTACAGAAAAAGCACAAAGGGTGCTACATTCACAAGTATATCGAGTATCCCGGCGGTCACGGCGCTGCTGCGCAAGGGCTGGACACTGCTTTGGACTGGGTGCTTAAATTCAAGCGCAAGCCTTATCCCAAAAAGGTCATCTGGGAGCCGAAACGGGACTTCAACAAGTGTTTCTACTGGCTGAAGGTGAACGAGCCGAAGGTAGGCCAGCGGATAGAGGGAGAAATCAAAGGTAACACGATAAAGCTTACCACCGAGAATCTGGACGGCGGGTTTTCGGTGTTCCTGAACGACGAGCTGGTTGACCTTGACAAGCCGGTGGTGGTCAAGATAAACGGTACGACCGAGTTCAAGGGAGTAGTAATCTCCTCGGTTTCCGCGATAGTCGAGACTGTAGCGGATAAGATAGACCAGAATTTGTGGCTTCACGCGCGTATTGATTTCTAAGTGGAGGAAGGCAGTCGTTAGGCAAGGAGAGGGTTCGTAGTGACAGGAACTCGATACTATATCCCGGGAATGGGAAAGCCAATGTTGCTGCAATTACGGGAGTTCGATAAGACATCTCTCTATTTATTTTCACACCTGTTCAGCGACTTGTTCTTCTTCTTCTCCCGCATAGACCCTTTTTCTGTAGGTGTGGCTAAGGACAAGCAGTGGCAGTACAGCGAGGGGAGTGCGCCGGCCGAGCGTGAGCAGGCGCCTGAGTATGGGCAGTCTGCCGTAGAACCGTCTGTACGCGCTCAGCCACCCGTCATAGAGTTCGCCGGGGCTCATCTGCTTCGGCTGGAAGAGCACGTTGCTCATATTATATTTCGACCAGTCGTATGTGAGGATTCTGTTTTCTTTGTCGAGCTTCTCAAAGAGTCTCGTTCCGGGGAAGGGGGTAAGTAAGGCGAACTGGACCAGGTCTATTTTTGAATCGAAACAGAAATCAACTGTTTGTTCAAACACTGACTTGTCGTCGCTGTCGAATCCGAAGATGAATGCGCCTTCAACAGTAATACCATGGTCGTGAAGTATTTTTATGGCCTCTTTGTATTCCTTTACCCTGTTGTGTGATTTACCTGCTTCTCTGAGGCTGTTTTCCGACACGCTTTCGAATCCGATATAGAGTCCCTTGCAGCCGCTTTTGCGCAGCAGTTTGAGCAGTGAGAGATTGCGAACGACGTTAACGGATGCCTGGCCAGCCCAGTATATTTTTTCCTTGACGAGAGCCTTGAACAGTTCTCCCGCGTATTTTATGCTGCCGACGATGTTGTCATCGATGAACCCGATGAATTTCGACTTGAGTAAGCGAACCTGTTCGATGACATCTTTTATCGGCCGGACTCGGAAGGTGCCGCCGAAGAAGCGTGTCACCGTGCAGAAATTGCAGTTGAAAGGGCACCCTCGTGTTGTCTGTACCATATTTTTTACCCAGTATGACTTGCGCTGCAGCAAGTCGTAGCGGGGCGTGGGTATTGAGGCTGCGGCCGGATAGGTGTCGGACTTATACAAGCCGCCGAGGTCTCCGTTTTCCGCACTGGAGAGGACACGTTGCCACACACCTTCTGCTTCACCGATTGCGACCGCATCAGCGTAGTGTGCGGCCTCGTCAGGCATAAGAGACGGGTGTATCCCGCCAAGAACCACCTTCACGCCACGTTCCATGAAACGTTTCGCAACTTCATAGGCGCGTGGTGCGATAGATGTCATGACGCTTATGCCGACTAAGTCCACATCCTTGCCGAAATCTATTTCAGTGACGTTCTCGTCGGTGATGGTGACTGAATGGTGCAATGGTGTTATTGCAGCAACCGTCATTAGACCCATCGGGGGATAAAGAAACCCTTTTCCTATTCCTCTGCCGTTATAAAGCGACGGTGCAATCAGTTCTATGCGCATTTTTCTTCTGGTCCGTGGTTGCTAAAACTGCATCCAGGTTGTGTGAATAGCAGAATAAACCTTCAGTTCCCTTTAGTCAAGAGCTATGTATTGGTCTTTGACTACACGCAGTGGCGCAAAGCACTACAAGCGGCAGAGAGTTCTGATACCCTCAGCAGCCTTTGCGAGTCCACCATGACCGTAACTCTTTACGCACCAAGAAGTTCTATTTTGCCTCGCGGGGCCTTAGAGGGTAAAACGAAGCTTCTCCACCTGCTTTCTGTCGCCGTTCGGTATTGAAGAAAACCTTCTGTTGCGTGGACAGTCTCTCACCCGGAGCTGGCAAAGGGGGAGCGTTGTGGTCGTGGGCCATCTTCAACCATGGGATTTTTGGAATAAATTCCAACAAATTATTGTTAAATAAGTTGTGCAAGCTTGCGTCTAATTGTTGACGAACACTTGCAGAGATGGTATAATAGGGTTTACAAAGACCTTGAGCTTAACTGGTACTTAAAGTATCGTGATAGGAGGGCCGTAGGATGGGGACACGTTTTAGCAAGTTTGTCTATCTGACCACGCTCATATTTCTTTTCTCACTGCCGGTTGTCAGCGGTTGTCCTACTAAGCACAAGGACCCCATCATTATACCACCGCCAAGCGTAAGCATTACCACGACGAGCCTTGACAATGCCGCCGTGGGCACGGCCTATGATGTGCAGCTTGATGCTACCGGCGGGAGCAGCCCCTACACGTGGACAGTGTCAATCGGCTGGCTGCCATCCGGGCTGACTCTTGATCTCGACGGGAGGCTCTGGGGCACGCCCGCGACCGGGGACGGGGGCAGTTGGAACTTTACTGTCCAGGCGGCCGATTCCTCTACCCCTCCCGGTACTGCCACGCAGACACTGACAATTGACGTGCTGGAAGTTGACGATTTCTCGGGCTCCCCGACGTCCGGTGATGCGCCGCTCACGGTGGATTTCACAAGTACTGTCAAGGGGAACGTGGCTTCCTATTCCTGGGACTTCGGTGATGGCATAGGGACAAGCACGGATGCAGACCCCACCTACATTTATAACACAGGCGGCGACTATACAGTAACTCTTACAATAACAGGTACCGGCACTCTTTCCCACGCCAAAACCAAGGTGGACTACATC
>CAYWBA010000283.1:0-4485 GCA_964455955.1 uncultured Planctomycetota bacterium
CCGCCGCCGCCACCGCCGCCGGAGGCGCCGAGCAGCAGGGCAATTGCGGCCGGGCCGATGGGGGCGCAGGAAGCGAGCATTGTAACAGAAAGCAGTAGTGCAGCCGATAATAGGCTGAAACGGAGTTTCATGGTGGAACTCCTCAACTGTAAAATCCAAAGCTCAAATGCCAAGTACAGCCAATAGGCAATAGCCAATAGGCAACAGGCACCGGAATTATCTCGACTTGCTCAAGCTGTTTATCAAAGCATTGAGCATCTTGTTTATTTCTTGAGAATTCTGCAACATCATCTCCAAAGTTTGGCTGCCAATGTAATTCAACTTCTCTGATATTATCAGTTGAGTCTCCAGTTCCAACAAAGACCCTCTGGCTATTCTCAGAAACTGGATATACTCCTTTGTCATATTGCGGCCCCAACCCTCGGCTATGTTCGAGGGAACTGAGACTGCTGCTCTTCGAACCTGATTTGTCAAAGCATAAATCTCTTCCTTCGGAAAGGATTACGTTGCCTTGTAAATCTCTGCTACTATATTTATGGCTTTCTGCCAAACTTCCAAGTCACGATACGACTCTATTTTCATTTTCTGGTTCCCTATTGGCTCTTGCCTGTTGGCTATTGGCTCTTATTGAATTATAGTGCAAAGTTGCCTAAAAACAAGTGAAAGAGGCCAAAATTCATTGAGATGTGCGAGCAGATATGTCGAAAACAAGTTCGGCGGGGGAAACAGGCTTGGCGTTCCCGCCTTCAGGTAGTACAATGTCATAAACTACAGGCTCGAGACTTAAAGATGAGAAACAGGTTTCAACGAATCAACAGCATACTATATTTTCTCGGCAGTCTGCTGGAATTGCTGGGCTTCGTTATCATGCTGCCGCTGGTACTGGTTTTCCTCTGCTGGGGGCAGAGGGGTGATGGCCTCGGCACAGTCATCGCTTTTGTCATACCGGCTGCGGGCTCACTTGCGACCGGGATGCTTTTGCGAAAGTTCTTCAGGTCCGAGACGCTTGACATGACCGGCGCCATGCTTCTCTGCGCTCTGAGCTGGCTTGTTATTTCAGCGTTTGGGGCTTTGCCTTTCGTAATTGGAATCAAGTCAAGTTACCTCAACGCCTACTTCGAGGCTATGAGCGGGTTTACCACCACGGGCATCACCGTTCACACAGGGCTGGATTACCTGCCAAGGAGCATCCTTTTCTGGCGGGCGCTCACGCAGTGGCTGGGCGGCGTGGGGATACTTTCCTTCTTCCTCGCAATAACCTTTCGCGGCAGCGGGGCCCACCACATCTTTGGCGCTGAGAGCCACAAGATTTCTTCCGGCAGGCCTGCTCCCGGATTGTTTAATACGCTTAAGATACTCTGGGGAATCTACGTGCTGTTTACAATACTGGCTATGGCGGTTCTTACCATTGAGGGGATGCCTCTTTTCGATTCTATTTGCCATTCTCTCACCGCCTCGTCTACCGGGGGGTTTTCGCCCCATGATGTTAGTATCGGCTACTATCATTTAACGGGGCATCCCAATTACAGGCTGATAGAGTACACTTTGGTGTTTATTATGATGCTGGGTGGAATCAATTTCCTTGTCCATTACCGCGTTCTGACAAGAGACTTCAAGGCGCTCTGGGATAATATCGAGATTCGGTACTGGTGGCGGTTCATAGTCGCCTTTACCATTCTCGTTATGATAAACCACCTTCACAAGGCGGGCGTTATCGGTGCTCTCTTTAGCAGTCCGTACACTCTGGACACCGGCCAGGTTGAGAGCTCGTTCCGTCACAGCATATTTCAGGTGACCTCTATCCTCACCACGACAGGTTTCGCGACGAAGGATATCGGGTCTGCTTTCTTTCCCGCGCTCTCGAAGCAGTTGTTTCTCGTTATGATGGTTATCGGTGGATGTGTCGGTTCAACGAGTGGCGGCATAAAGACCCTGCGCATTGCCATACTGAACCGGCTCCTGCTGAGAGAGGTTCGTAAACTGAGGGTTTCCCCAAAGGCGTCCACGGGGCTGGTTGTTGACAAGAAGATAGTACCTGAGACGGAAGTGCACAGGATAGCTGCCCTGTTTTTTGCCTGGATAGGCTTCTTGCTGGTTGGGGGCGCGATTACCGCCCTGTTTTCAGACCAGGGCGCATGGGAATCGTTCTCAGGCATGTTTTCCGCCATGGGCAATATTGGCCCGTGCTATATTTCCGTGCAGGAGATGATAAACATTCAACCTGTCGTGAAAGTAACGTATATCTTTGGTATGCTGGCTGGTAGGCTGGAGATACTGCCCGTGTTGCTTCTCTTCTCCAGAAAGGCCTGGAGATGAGTTGCTCGTACCGGTACAGTGCAGGCGCTAAAGGAGCAGGGGACAGTCCGTGATTGGAGGTAGCAAACAATGTACATTATAATCGCCGGTGCTGGGATAGTTGGCGGTGAGCTTGCCCGGAGGTTGATCGAGAACAAGCATGACGTGGTGGTTGTTGACCAGGACAAGGAATCATGCGACAAGCTGTACTCCGATACCGGGGTGGTTGCCATTACAGGGAGCACGGCAAGCATTGATGTTTTGAATGAGGCCGGCATAAGGAAAGCGGACGTCGTGGTTGCGGCAACACCCAGCGATGCGGACAACCTTGTCTGCACGATACTGGCGAAGAGCCTTGGCGTGGAGCGAATCGTGGTCAGGATGAGAAACCCCGCCTATGAGAATGCTTATGAGCTTGCCGGCGTGGACTCGCTTGTCCGCTTAACTGACCTGATTGTCAATGAAATGATGATGGAGGTCGAGCAGCCAAGGATACGAAGAATAACGACAATAGGCGGGGGAAAGGCAAATATCTTTGCGGTGAGTGTCCCGCAAGGCGCCAAGGTCGCCGGTAAGAGCGTGCAGGATGTTGCAGAAAGCCCGGAGTTTCCCTCCCAGTGCATTTTCATCGCAGTGTACAGCCCGGGTACGGAAGAATTCTCTATTCCCAGAGGCCAGCGGGTTATCAATGAAGGCGACGAATTGTTTCTAATCTCGCCGGCCGAGGATATTAAGAAGGCGGTGGACTTTCTAAGTGCCAGGAACAAAACATAACAACACGTTATGAACAATTCTACTTCTCCCGGGCTTCTTTTTCCTTCTGCCTGTTACGGGTGAATCTCATGAAGTTGTCAAAGTCCATGTTCATCTCCATCTGGCCCACAGGCAGTGACGTGGTTTCCCCAGGTTTGGCGCGTATGCTCATTATCAGGGCCAGTTCTCCTGAGTGAAAACACTTGTCCTCGATATCAAAATAGAGGATGCCAACACCTTTCGTAGAGCATGCATACTCGCCGGTCAGTTCTTCAGGCACATCAAGATTTGAAATATCAATCACTACATTGAGCTTCGCGCAGACGTGACTGTCAATGGTGACATAGCTTTCCAGTGTGAGCTTGGTATCGCCATTAACCCACAACAGGGAACCGTATGCGTTGAAAGGCATTTTGCCGGGAATGGACGAAGATTGTCCAACGGCCAGAGGTTCGGCAGGCAAAGGAAAAAGCAGCTTAATAGACTGATTTTGCGAAGCATCAATCCCTGAGATTTTCGAATCCTGAGTCACTCCTTGTATTACCACGGTAGGCGTTTTCATACCAGCCGTAATATCACTTTCGATATTAAAGTCGCTGATGACAAGATTGGCTGTCTTGTCTCCTTTTGCCTTCATTGACAGGAGGCCGGTAGCGTTCATACTCTGCCCCACGCCAAAGGAAGAAGTCATTTTCACCTTTTGCTCGTAATCATAGACAAACTTGTACTTCTTTGAGAAATCCCAGCGGAATGTTTGTTTCATCTCCGGGGACTTCGCCTTCGGGTACTCTTTCTTGCTCAACTCTCCTTCAAAGCTCGACTTCTCTTTCAGCTCCGGCATGGAGCCTTGCCCTTTGGACGCAGCTTCCCCAATCGCCCTGCGTGCCTGTACAGCCTCGTCTTCGCTGGCGCCTTCCTCCGGGCTGCAGCCGGGCGCGGCAGCGGCAAGACTGGCAAACAGGAAACACAAGCTCAAAACGGACAGGAATCTCAGACTATTCACCCCAGACCTCCAATCAGGTAGAAACAAGGTTAACAAGTTCATATTCTATCCTTTGAGCAAGCTTTTGCAACTTGAATCACTCCCGGTTCCAACAGATATAAACAACCGGACTTTGCCAAATACAGGCTCTGGGCTGTCTGTAATCGTCTGTAAATAGAGTTCCTTATATACCAACGACTTACGGCGTATTTTTACAGATTCGCATGGGGGCCTGGGACTGTTTTGTGTGGGGTTCTTCTCAACCCCTTGCCTCCATTGCAGTTGTATTACGTACCGGCATAACCCCACCCAATTGCGCAAAACGGTCGTGAAACCCGTCTGTAAACGTCTGTAAATAGCTTGTGTGGTGGGTAGATGTCGCAACCTGCTTTTGGCATAAGGACTTACAATAGCAGGCAATTCAAAACAGGCGCGCCTGTTTACAGATTTCGCGG
>CAYWBA010000284.1:0-4483 GCA_964455955.1 uncultured Planctomycetota bacterium
GCTGCAGAGGCTCGCGTACAATGATTTGCCAAAGTTGAGGGAGTTGACGTTTAATCTTGTAAGAAACTTACCGTGGCGACTGCCACATAAACATGGAGCGGAAATGGCGCAGGAAAATGATGCTGATAAAGAGAGCCTGTCGGCGAAAGAACGGAAGCCGCAAGAGTCTTCTGAGCAGTTTCTTGAGAAGCAGGCTCTTGCGCAGCGGCTTCGCAAAATCAAGCACAAGGTTCTCGTCCTTAGTGGGAAGGGGGGCGTTGGCAAGAGCACGGTTGCAGTCAACCTTGCGGTGGCGCTCGCAGGGCAGGGGAAGAAAGTCGGCCTGCTCGACATTGACATTCACGGCCCCAACGTGCCGAAGATGCTGGGGGTGGAAGGGCAGCGGGTAGGCGGCGACCAGACCACGATTGAGCCGTACAACTACTCAGATAACCTGAGGCTAATGTCTATTTCCTTCCTTCTTCAGAGCTCGGACACTGCGGTGATATGGCGCGGGCCGCTGAAAATGGGGATTATCAAGCAGTTTCTCAAGGATGTCAACTGGGGCGAGCTCGACTACATGATAGTAGATGCCCCCCCGGGCACTGGCGATGAGCCGCTCTCGATATGCCAGCTTATCGAGGATGTGGATGGCGCGGTAATTGTCACCACGCCGCAGGATGTATCGGTGCTTGACGTGCGCAAGTCCATAAACTTCTGCCGCCAACTGAAGATAAGGGTTCTCGGAGTTGTTGAGAACATGAGCGGGCTGACCTGCCCGCACTGCGGGGAGATGATAGACCTTTTCAAGAAGGGCGGCGGAGAGAAGATGGCGGCCGAGGAGAACGTTCCGTTTCTGGGCGCAGTCCCTATTGACCCGGCGGTGGTTGAAGGCGGGGACAAGGGGGTTCCGATAGTGACAGGGTCACCTGACTCGGCGTCCGCCAGGGCTTTCCTCGATATAACAGAGAAGCTGACAAAAGATAATTAGCAGCAAGGGGAGGTGCAATGATAATAGCTATCGCGACCGACGGCGCGCAAGTGGCGCAACACTTCGGCAGGTGCCAGAGCTACACTCTTGTAACGATAGAGAACGGCAAGGAGACCGGGAAGTCTGTGATAGACACCCCGGGGCACGAGCCGGGTTTCCTGCCCAGGTTCCTGCGCGAGAAGGGTGCCGGCATGGTGGTAGCAGGCGGCATGGGACCCATGGCCCAGTCCTTGTTCGAGCAGCAGGGCATCGAGACGGTTGTCGGGATTTCAGCCGGAGTGGGCGAGGTGATAAGTATGTATCTTAAAGGGACGCTCAGGTCTGGGGGCAATATCTGCGACCACTAAGAAAGGCAGCTTGTGTCTGAAGGCCCGGAAACTGTCTTTAAGTTTACGCCCATAGGAATCATATACACTCCTTTTAAGGAAAGGGAAGGCACTCCGATTCAGGGGCACTATGCGCCCGAGGTGGAGGGGCGGGTCGAGGTGTTTGAGGAGTTTGCCGACGGGCTGAAAGATGTTGAAGGCTTTTCGCACATCATTCTGTTATATGTTTTCCACAAGTCAAAAGGCTACAATCTCGTGACGAAGCCTTTTCTTGAGGATGAAGAGCACGGTGTTTTCGCAATGCGCGCACCGAGGCGGCCGAACCCGATTGGGCTTACTGTGGTGCGCCTGAACCGACGCGAGGGGAATATTCTCCATATCAGCGGTATTGACGTGCTTGATGGTACGCCTCTTCTTGACATAAAGCCTTATGTCGGCGAGTTCGACTATTTTGATGAGGTAAGGGCCGGCTGGCTGGAGACGCATGCAGGCCGCCCACGGCGCAGGCACGCCGATGACAGGTTCGGCAAGTAACCTGCATAGAGCAAAGCGGCGGATTGGCCTGGTATGCTGGATTCGCGGGAGCTTTTGGTTACTTGTAAGTTACCACAAGTTCATAGCGCAAGCCCTTGCATATCGGGCAGGGTATGCGATAAAAAAACATGCCTCTTTCACCCGTTTTCTGCTTCATGCCGGTCTTGAGCAGGTATCCTGTACCCCCGCATCTCCAGCAGGGCTCCTTGCGTACAGACTTAATCTCGCAATACTTCTTGGCTATCAGGTATTCTATGACGTTCTTTCTGGTAAGCGGGTGGGCTCCCGACCAGTTAGTGGTTCTATACTCGATCAGCCGCGTGCCGGCTACTCCAAGGTAAACAGACCTGGAATGGACCCTTTTCCTGTTTTCCCACATTTCACGGACTTTGCCCTCGGTAACGGGATACCCCAGCTTCCTGCACTTCCTGGCGACCTTTTCAGACAGGTCTTTGAAAAAGTTGCCATTAACATAGTTTGCTGCCTCAGAGAGAGAAGAGAAGGCTTCCTTCTTGTCATACGCTATGCTATCGAGGACGGCGAAGCACTGTGTTAATACTACACGCCTCTCGCACTCTTCGTGGAACTTCCTTATACTCTCCAGCTTTTTCTGCCTGATTCTTTCGAGGCGCTCCTCGTCAACCACCTCGGTTTTGACAGGGGTACCGCCTTTGGCCGGCTCACCCTCGCCATCACCGTGCCCGCGCCTGTCCAGTCTTCCCCGATGTCTCTCGAAGGGAGCCGGCCAGGAAACGTTCCTGGGTCTGTCATAAAGCTCAACAGATGGTTCGTAATTCTCAAGAATCTGCTTGATGAAGCCTGTATCAGCAAGCTTATCCTCACCAGGCAATTCAACGCCTTCCCGCTCAGCTTCTGCTTCGGAAGGCTTTACTTTTTCTTCAGGGGCTTTGTCCCTGGGGTGGTCTTTGAATCTCTGCGCCTGCCGGTAGTTTCCTATGTATGCGTTTATGAAGGGGACGGGCTTTCTCCTCCCGGCGAGCGTCAGCATGGACAAGCTCATAATAACCAGAAGCACTACATGGACCGCTACCGAGACTGTCACCGGAAATAGCCTGCGCTTCCTGGGTTCCACCTTCACGTTCCAGCGGTAGGCGCTCCCGGGCGAGAGTATCATTCGAGGCAGCTCAAACAGCAGCTTCTCAATCTCGCTGTTGTTCAGTTTTGCAAGCTTAGCCTCTTCCCGGTAGCGCAGCAGGCTCGGGCCCAGGTGGTCGAGGATATGGCCGAATTGCGCATCGGAGGCCTGTACTTCCGGGCCTCTGAGATTCAGTAAGCTTCCCTCACCCAGCGCAACAGCCGGCAGTTGGGCGAGCATGCGCAGGAAGGCAAAGCCTTTTGTCTTTACGTACTTAGGAAGCGCGCCCAGCGCCAGCAGGCAGCGGAGCAATCTCGTAGAGACGGCCGCGGGTGAGATTCGCAGCATTTGCGATATTTCCCCCAGCGACATCCCCGCAACGACATTGTAATAGAATATCCGTCTTGTCCGCAGCGGGATTTTCACAAGCTTACCACCCATACCTGCAAGGGGGCCGATGGCGCACGGTCTCACAGGTATCTTGCGTGCATACCTGATTGTGCCAAACCTTGCGGATCTACCTATATATATAAGATCCCTGACATTCCTGTTATTGAAATAACTCAGGGGCAGCAGAGCTTTCTCAAATAGCGTGAAGCTGCCTGCTGAAAGCCTGTCGAGATACTTGTCGAGCAGCTTGCCGATGCTCCCGCGCCTTGCGGCCTGCTCCTTGCGTTCAAGCACGGTGCTGCACGCCCGCCGCGTGAGAGCCATAATCCACCTGCCAAGGCGTACAGGCTTCCTGAGGCGGGGTAGATGCCTGTGGACTTCCTTGAATATGGCCCTGGTAAGCTCTTTTGCGTAAGGGGCCTGCTCCGGCAGAATTGCGCAAATCTCAGCCTGTACCATGGGTGCATAACGGGAAACAATTCTGCGGAAAGCGGTCCTGCTGCCTTTTATGGAACTGAAGAACAGGTTCCAGTCGGTAAGCGGTGTGTTTTGCGTGCGCACGGTAGCCTCCATACCTTAGACGGATAGCTGCTCCAATTTGTGACATAAAACCTGCGATTTGTAGTGCAAAATCTGTGCCAGGACCGCCGGATGGCACTATCCCCTTAAGTCACAAGAAGTTATGTGATATGCTATGAAAGGCCATGTAAAGATGCCTTTACATGCATTGCCGAGTTTTGTCTGCTGTACTGTCTGTTTCGGGTCCAACGGGTAATGTTTGTTACTCTTGCTTATGGCTGGTATTCGTACGCGCGGATTTTACTTCCAGGAAGTCTGCGGGACCAGGCCCTGCGCATAGCGCTTGACCGATACGTTATCTATATATATGGGGCCTTCCGTCTTCCGGCCCACACGGAACATGACAGCCGAAATCACATCTCCCTGGGCAGAGAGGGGCCCGGAGTCAAGGACAGGCTGGAGGTCCGCAAACCGGATTGTGGCCCGGGTCCACTTTTCCCGGCGATAATTGTCAAGATGCAGGTAGTAATCCTGCTTCCGGGTCTTGTTCTCGGTCAGGATGGCAAGCGACTTTGCCCTGTTGCTCACCCAGTAGTCAAAGGAGATTACAAGGGTATCTGAATATGTGAAAACATCCTTCCCCTCACG
>CAYWBA010000285.1:0-4469 GCA_964455955.1 uncultured Planctomycetota bacterium
CGGTGAAACCCCGCTGGCCCATTCTGGTAAGCTGGGCGAGCTTCACGTAGTTGCCGCGGTTCATGGCAGCCTTGAGACGCCTCAGGCGTTCGGGGTTTACAAGCCCGATAGTCGCTTTCCCTTCAGCGAACTCCGCCACCTCGCAGTAGGTTGCGCCCCCTTCAATAACCCATATCGCGTTGCCGGTCATGGGCTTCATCACATCGCCAATCGAGAAGTGCTGAAACTGGTGGTGCCCCTCGTGCGCGAGGACATTGATGGTGGACATGTTGGCGCCACGGGGCAGCCCGTTCGGGACATAGAGGACGCGGGCATCGGGGGTGTAGAACCCGCCCACCCCTCTCGGCACGCGGCACCTCTGGACAAATTCCTGGTAGGTAGCGAAGATACAGATGGTGAACCTCTTCGCCTGGCGGCCCTTGAACTGGAACTTGCGCACATAGGCCTCGAAGAGGGAGTCCATGCACTCGCCGAAGTATTCTGTGGTGTCTTCCGGTGCGGTCGAGAATATGTAGTAGCGTTTTGTCTTGATTGCGACAGTCCAACTGTACTTGGACTTCTGCTCATCCATCCACTGTTTCTCGTTCTCCATCGGTTCGGGCAGGGGTATGGACCTGCCCTTCTTCTTTTTCCTTCTCGCAGCCCTGGCTTTGGCTCTTTCCCTGGCCTTGGCGAGCTTTTCCGACTTTTCTTTTTCTTCCCTGGCAAGGACCTCGGGCGAGACCCAGCGGTCGCCGTCCTTTATAAGGCCCATGTCGTACTTTTCTTTGTCTTCCTTGGTTATCCACTCGTCGTCATGGAGGACGAGCCCCCTTACATCCCTGTTGTACTTGTCGGGGGTGTACCATTTATCCTTATGGCGCTTGTATCCCAGCTTCAGCCGGGATTCCCTGTGACGGGGGTTAATGAAGACTGCAGCATTGTAGCATTCGTTGGCCTCTCTCTTGCGGTTGCGCTCCTCGCACCAGAGGCCGAGCTTGTAGTACTCGTCGGCATCTCTTTTCTTCTCAACCTTGTCTCTCTTATTCTTGTAAGTCTCGTAAAACTCTCCCGCGCGGCAGACCTCCCTTATGTTATCCCTGCTTATGGTCTGCACGCCGTACTTGCACTTTATCGTCACGAACTCTTCAGTCTCTTCAAGTATCTTGCCGTAAAGAGCCTTGCCGCTCTCCAGGATAAGAATGTCATCTTCGCCGCCAAGGGCATCAGGTGTACAGAATGACAGCAGAACAAAACAGATGGCGAGTGTTAACACCGCGTATTTGCCAGGCATGGTGCTCCTCCAGGGGCTTCAAGTCTCCAAACATTCGCTTCCCCTATATTATACGCTATTTTTGCTCAAAGGTTCGCCGGTTATCGCAAAAAACTTGCCTGCCCCGATTGGCCTGTGGGCTTATTGCCAACAAGCCCGTAGCGAATGGCGTTTTCAAGGAGTGGATTAGAAAATTCCGGTACTGGTTCACGAGGAATGCTTGAATCCAGAAATAAGTGTTATTGGGAACTCCTCGCCGCACGAAACCCGATGCCGTAGTCACGGTAAGCTGGCTTATCCCCCACCGCTCTTGGTAGAACAGCAACGGATTGCCAGGCTCGTGAGAAATGACTTGACAGTAGAACACAAATCGGCACAATTCCAGAAAGATATGAGGCATGACAGAGACGCAGAATACGGAAGGACGTTCCATGGCAATAATCGGAATAGGCGCGCGACGATTCCTTCTTGGTTTGGCTTGCATAACAATCTTGTTTTCGGCTGGCTGTACCACGACAGTGATACTCGACTATAAACCCAAGTCCCGTTTCAAGAAACCCCTTCCTTTGAAAATAGGCGGTCGGGTCAGTGTAACTCCCTCGACACCAAGGAGTAATGTGAAGTATAATACGGATGCCTTTGCTCAAGATATTGCGAAGGACCTTGTGAGCTGTTTCGCGAACATCGCGCAGGTCAGGGCAGAGGCTGATGTGCTTATGGACGCAAAGGTCCACTTCAAATATGAGAAAAAATTTCTTTTCATTGGGTTCATACCGTATTTGAACCTCCTCACTCTTCTTGGTGTGCCCATTATGAAACACAAGTGCAATGCATCTGTAGAGTTAGAGTTGAAGTTGCCTGATGGCCGGGTCCTGTACAAAGCTACAGAATCGGCATATGCAAGAGCTTTCTTCGGTTTTATCCTCTTCATTCCTGCTTATGGTTTATCAGGCTACAAGAGCGTTCCGGAAAGGGCAGTGGCTGAAGCAATGGCGAAGATAAAAACTCATATCGAAAGGAACGCCTCGGGGATTGTAGCGGCAGTGCGCAAGGCAAGGGGACCGGGGTATGCGCGGGATAGTTCATTGGCCAGGCATCAGCCTTATGAGCGTAAGAAAGAGACCCGTCCCGAGGCGTTTCCTTCGATAAGTGAGGCCGAAGCCAAGCGCTTGGCCGAGGAGGACGCAAAGCGCAGGCGACGCGACGAAGAGATAAAAAGGGGGAAAGAGTTCCAGAGACTGCTCAGGGCAGCGGAGAGTGCCTTTGAGGAGAAACGGTACGACGATACGATCACAAGTGCGAATGATGCACTCAAGATCAAACCGTACGATTCCCAGGCAACAAGAATAAAGCAAACGGCAATAGCCAAGCAGCAAGCTATGCTGAAACGCATCGAGAATCTGCTTGTCGAGGCACAGTTGGCGCTGCGCCAGAAGCGCTACGACGATGCGATTGCGAAGGCCGGGGAAGCGCAGAAAATAAGGCCTGAAGACGAGACAGCCAGAAATATCTTGGTGAAAGCAAGGACAGAGAAGGCGGTTGAAGAGGAAAATCAGAAGCGCTTCGGCCAACTAATGGACGCCGCAAGCACATTACTGAGCGCGGGGAAATATGAGGAAGCCATAAAGACTGCCAGCGAAGCACTGAGCCTTAAGCCAGGCGATTCGGTGGCAGAGGCATTCCTGAAGGAAGCGCAAGAAAAGAAGGGCGAAAAACAGAAACAAGAGCAGGTTGACAAACTACTGACGGATGCCAAAAAGGCACTTGACAGCAAAGAGATGAGCAAGGCAAAAGAGCTGGCAGAAAAGGCGCTTGAGCTTCAGCCGGGTAACAGGACAGCCGAGGCGATCAGGAAGGAGAGCAAGAAACTGCCAAGAACCTTCACCAACTCGGTTGGCATGAAGCTTGTCCTGATACCCGCGGGCGAGTTCCAGATGGGCTCACCCGCAAATGAAAAGAGCCGCGAAAGCGATGAAAAGCAGCACAGGGTGAAAATCACCAAGCCGTTCTACATGCAGACCACCGAAGTAACCCAGGCGCAGTGGAAGGCGATAATGGGCAGCAACCCAAGCCGTTTCAAGGGTGATAACCTTCCGGTTGAACAGGTGAGCTGGAACGATGTGCAGGAATTCCTCAAGAAGCTCTCGGCAAAGGAGGGCGTAAAGTACCGTCTGCCCACGGAAGCCGAATGGGAATACGCCTGCCGCGCTGGCTCGACGACAAGATTCTGTTTCGACGATGACGATAGCAAGCTCAGTGAGTATGCGTGGTACAGGGGGAATTCGCGGAAAAAGACGCATTCTGTAGGTCAGAAGAAAGCAAACACATGGGGCCTGTACGATATGCACGGGAACGTGTGGGAATGGTGCCAAGACTGGTATGACAAGGACTACTACAAGAGTCCTGCTGAGGATCCGCAAGGCCCTTTAACCGGCGAGTTCCGCGTGTTGCGCGGCGGCAGCTGGTACGATAATGTGATGAACTGCCGGTCAGCCTTCCGCCTTGGGTTTGAGCCAGTGCGCCGCTTCTACTACGTAGGATTTCGCGTATTGAGGACTTCCCAATGATTCGGGGATTGAAGAAAGATATCTGAAAACCAGATTCTACTCGCTTGTGCAAATATACTTGACTACTTTCGCCACAGCCCTTTCCATCCCTTCGAACAGCTCATTCTCTCTAACACATTCTTCAGTAACTGTGATTTTCTTGCCATTCCTTACCTCAAGTTCCAGTATATAGGCAGTCTTTGCCTTCTTCACTCCACCGCTCACCGTCACCTCTGCCTGACCGGTCTCATCCAGTTCGATGCACGCGTCAGCCTCAAGCTTCTCTCGCAAAGCACCGCTTAGAAGGTAGCGTGTGCTCTTTGATATACTGCTGGAGTCCAGCTCGCAAAGGGTAACCTTAACGGTCTTACGAGTCTCCTCAACAGAAGAAATGGGATGGCCCTTGCCTGGCTGGTCCGTGCCGGCAACTGGCGTTGTCTTATCAAATTCATCACTCCTGTCGGCGGCGCGTTTCCATGCGTAATAGCCCAGTACCGCCGCGGTGGCAAGGCAGAGCAGCAGTGCCGCGACAAGGCCCGTGCGCTTCTTCTTTACAGGAGGCGGCGGTGATTCCTTCACCACGCTTTCCGGCGCGGGTAAACGCTGCGGTTCGGGAGGAACTTTCAGGGTCGCATCGGTAAGAGATTTGTAGAACGCGGCTGCGCTTTCGG
>CAYWBA010000286.1:0-4454 GCA_964455955.1 uncultured Planctomycetota bacterium
CTGCGGTTGCCCCGACAACCCCGAGCTCCTCAAGTGCTTTTTCGCTCAGAGGTGCGCCCACTCTCAATATTCTCTGGTACCTCTCAATCGTCTTGAGGGTTAGCTTGGCGATTTCTTGCTCGGGTGTGGGCTCTGATACTTGGGGCTTTTCAGGCTCTGCGTGCTCTTTTGTCGGAATCTCGTCCTTTGGTTGGAGCTTTGCGGTTTCCTGCTTTGCCTCGGCAAGTTGTTCTTTCAGTTCTGCGATCTTCTGGCTCAGATTTCCTGCGTTGTCCAGTGCTTCATGCAGCTTCGTTTCAGCTTCAAGCTTTTCCTGCTGCAGCGCTTCTATCTTTTTGGAATACTCTTGAAATTCGCGTTGTTTTTGAGGGTCAACGCTGACACTTCTGGTAGTCAGCTTTTGTCCGGGAGAAAGTGCAGCAGCAACCACTGCGCCAACCACAAGCCCGACTGTTAGTCCCAGGAAAAACTTAGCCATTAGAGCCTTCCTAATAAAGTCTTTGCAATTCGCTGTCCTGGTAGTAGTGCTGCAGGATTTCCTGCGCGGTGAAGCCGAACTGCGGGTCGGCCATGCCTGCAGCGCCCCACTGGCACATGCCTACGCCGTGCCCCCACCCTGAACCGAGTATCTTAAACGAGTCACCCAGCTTTTCCACCCGGAAGGCGGTTGATTTCATGCGGCTTGTCCCGACAAGCTTTCGGAACCTGGGTGTTTGAAGCCGGCAGTCTGCTTTTTCCCCGTGCAGAACCACCTGCTGCGGGCGCTCGCTCCCGTCAGGCTCAACACGCTCTATTTCCTTTATCTTACCGACGTTCTGGGTGCCGGCCTTCTTCACTATTTTTTGCAGTTCTTCCTGGGTGAGGAAGAATGTCCATTCATAGACGGGCGAGTGCTGGCAGTTTCCGCAGGGGACGCCGGTGAGGCAGGGTATCTCCTCGCCGCCGAAGACGACATGCGCGTCAGCGGTAAACCCGCCGCACGTCGAGTGATAGTACGTCGGAAATATCTTACCCTCGTAGGTTAGCACTATACCTGCTGTATCAGTTACGATTTTGCGTGACTTTTTCGATTCCTTGTCGAGCCCGCGGTATACCTGCGAGTCCGGGCCGCTTGTCAGGTCCCATGTACGTTTGCGTGCGGCGGGCTGTTGCATGCGCCAGAGTGCGTAGGTTCGCGCGGCGACGGCCTGTGCCTGCAGGGCCGCGTCAGGCCAGGACATTTTCATTTCCGAGGGCACGACAGAGGCGAGGTAATGCTCAAGATTGACGTGGTTGACCGCGGTGAGCTTGCCTTCTTTCGCCCACAGGTGAAGTGTGCCGCGGTATTGCCGGTTGTTGACAGTCAGGGAGCCATCGTTTTTTGGTATTATGATGATATGGTCTGATTTTATCCGGGTGGGGCCCAGCACGAACATGGAGGCTGTGCAGGTAACCCTGGTCCGGGGCAGGGAGGCGCCCTGTGATACAACTTTGGATGTTGCGGCGTTCTGGATTGCGTAGGGGCTGCTCAATGCGATACTGAGCGAGTCGGCGTTTCTGCTCAGTGCGACGCGGATTGCAGGCACGCCCTCGGTAGGCCCGAAGCCCGGCGCGGGGACGGCCGCTGTGCCTGGCCGGCCGCACGAGCCGCAGGCGGTGCACAGCAGGAGCAAGAATACTCCCGCGACAAAGGGAACTGGTTTCACTTGAACCTCCGGAGCCTAAAAACTGATCAGGTCTCATTATAACGTGCAGGGTGCCGAATTCAACACTATTGCAGGTTCTGTTGAAGGGTTCTTCAGATAGCGTGAGTTAGGAGCTTTTTAGTAAAGCCTGCGGCGCTCATAAGCCCCAATCGGGTGGCGCAGGAAGTCGAGCAGCAGAAACACAACCGGCGCGCAGGCTGCACTGTAGAGCGAGACCACAAGCAGCCTGCGCATGTGCTCGGACAGGCTTACACCCGGCATTTCAAGTGAGAGTGCGCCGAGGTAGAGCAAATCTGCAACAAACACGCTTGTGAAGACAACTGCAATCTGCACGAGTATCTCGTCGCGGTAAAGGAGCTTTCGAAGGCGCACGAGGGCGATAGCGCCCAGGAGGTATATCAGGGAGTGAGTACCGAGCCGGCCTGTCGAGAAGATGTCTTTGGTGAAACCTGCCAGCCATGCGGCGTACACGGTTTCTTTCTCTTCCGCGTTAAGGACCAGGTAGACTGCGAGAATTAGAGCGAACTCCGGGTGCGAGTGGCCAAGCTGCCAGGAGGCGGGGAAGGCGACTTCAAGGACCACGATTAAGAATGTCAGGAGTATGAGAAGATACCACCTCAATTATTCGCTCTCCGGCTTTTGTATTTCAACAATTATGACGCTTTCAAGCCTGTCCAGGTCGAGGGGAGATTCTATGAACACCTGCATCTGGCCCGGGTATTCGCGCCCCTGGATGTCTGCCACTGTTCCGATGAGGAAACCGGCCGGGAACACACCGAGGGTGCCGCTGGTGATGACTGTGTCGCCGGGTTCGACACAAGTCTCGATTGCGGGGTGTTTGAGGCGCATCGGCCACTTGCCGGCCGAGGTGCCTTCCACCACAACGCGGTCTCTGCTTTGAAGCAGCCGAGCCGCTGCCCGGAAGCCCGGGTCGCTTACCAGCAGGACCCTGCAGGCGCTCGGCCCGACCGTGTTAACCACACCCACAACGCAGGCACGGAGCCCGCCCGCTGCAGGTGTCTCGGAGCCCCAGAGCACCAGCAGGCCTGGCTTAACACCGTCACGTGAGCCGCGGTTCACAAGGACTGTGCGGCGGAAGTTGGATGCGTCCCGGCTGAGTACGATTCTTGCAGGTATGATTTTCGCAAATCCGCCGGAGGTGGCGCTTTTTACCGAGGTGACACTTTCAAGCTCCTTGCGCACCAGGTGCAATTCGTTGCGTGTTGCGGTCAGGTCCTGCTGGGTAAGAACAAGTTCTCGCCGGAGCTGTCGCAGGCGCGGTGTCTCTTCCTCCTTGTCTTGTCGCGGCTGGAAGAATGAGGCGATATTGGAAGTTGCGCTGGTCACGCGGCCTGTGATGGGGTAGATGCAGGGAGCCGGCAGGAGGTAGAGCAAGATGCTAAAAGACAGGAGCGCAAGAAATCCGCGGTAGTGGGTAAAAAAACGCAGCCTTTTTCTCACTTCAGGTGCCAGCCGCCAGTGTGCAGGTTGCTATATAGAGTCGGAACTCTCCAGGATGCCGGAGAACATATCAAGGTTTTCGAGGAAGATGCCTGTACCTCTTGCGACGCAGGTCATGGGGTCCTCCGCGAGAGTAGCCTGCAGGCCGGTTTCTCTTGTAATAAGCTTGTCGAGGCCTCGTAGCATACCCCCGCCGCCTACGATGGTGAGGCCGTTTTCCACAAGGTCTGCAGACAGCTCAGGCGGGGTTTTTTCAAGTGTCCGGCGTATACCCTCGATAATAGCGTTGCAGGGCTCTCGCAAGGCTTCACGAACTTCTTCCGAGGTAATGGTGACCTTGGTGGGGAGCCCGTCAATGGAGTCGCGACCGCGGACCTCCATAGTCATTTCTTCTTCGAGCGGGAATGCGGAGCCGATTGAGATTTTAATGCGCTCCGCCGAGAGGGGGCCGATATAGAGGTTATAGGTACGTTTCATGTGTGCGAGTATCGCCTCGTCGAAGTCATCGCCGGCGACCCTGAGGGACTCTGATGCCGCCATGTCGGCGAGTGAGAGGACGGCGATTTCAGTCGTGCCGCCGCCGACATCAACAATCATGGAGCCCTGGGGCTCTGCAATCGGCAGGCCTGCGCCTATCCCGGCTGCGCGTGGTTCTTCTACGAGGAAGACTTTGCGCGCGCCCGCACGTTCCGCGGAGTTGTATACGGCGCGTTTCTCGACGGCGGTGATTCCGGAGGGGACGGCAATGAGGACGCGTGGGTGGGAGCGCATGCCGAAGCGGCGAGGCTGTACCTTGTTGATGAAGTAGGAGATCATCGCCTCGGCAATGTCAAAGTCGGCTATAACGCCGTCTTTGAGAGGACGGACAGTGTCGATGTTTATGGGTGTTTTGCCAAGCATTTTCTTGGCATCAATGCCGACAGCCTGGCCGTTATTGAGCACCTGGTTTGTGCCTTTTTTTACCGCTACCACCGAGGGTTCTGAAATGACGACGCCTTCACCGCTGACGCACACGAGGGTATTTGCGGTTCCCAGGTCTATGCCGAGGTCTTTGGAGAACAAGCCGAGTATTTTTTGGAAAATCATTTGGGCAACTGTGTTCCTTAACCAAGCCGTAGGCTAATAACCTTCATCTTCTATATCAGCAGGCTCTGCTTCTTCCCGGGGCTCTTCCATATCGCCCCGCCTGGCATCCTTTGTTCGGAACTGCTTGTAATGCCAGTCGGCCCGCCGTTCTTTTTCGTAGTCGGAGCTTCTGAAGTAGAAGTTAATCTCGTCGCCGGTCAGGTATATTGCCAGGCCCAGGAA
>CAYWBA010000287.1:0-4402 GCA_964455955.1 uncultured Planctomycetota bacterium
TGATGCATTCGCCGGTGGTATTCGGATGGGCTAAGCCTGTGCCTGTCAACCCCTACCGCTTCCGGCACCCGGTACGCGACGACATTTTTGTTTCTCTTGCCGGCGTTATTGTCAATCTCGCACTCGCCTTTGTTTTTATACTGCTTTTGCACGCAGCGACCGGGATGAACGAGAAACTGTTTTGGCAGGCAGCCTCAATTAACGTGGTCCTGGTAGTTTTTAACCTGATACCAATTCCTCCACTTGACGGCAGCCATGTTTTCAAGTACCTGCTTCCCCGAGAGGTAAGGCCCAGGTACGAGGCACTCGGCTTTTACGGGATGTTCCTGATTTTCATATTCCTTATCGCTGCGGGCGATATGTTGTGGTTCATTATTAAGTATGTTCTGGGGCTTTTGCTTTTCCTCGGCGGGCACGGCTGGATGTTCTGAGGTGGCGGGGACTGTCTTATGGCAAAGGAGCGGATATACAGCGCGATGCGGCCTACAGGCCCGCCGCACCTGGGCAATCTTGTGGGCGCTTTTCAGAACTGGGCGGCTCTGCAGGACGAGTACGAATGCTTCTACGGCATTGCAGACTACCATGCTCTCATGAGTGAGCAGGAGAACCCACAGGTAATACACAGCTCAGTGCCTGAGATTGTTGCCGACTGGATTGCTGCAGGGATTGACCCGCAGCGCTCCGTCCTGGCAAGGCAGTCAGACGTGCCTGAGCACGTGGAGCTTTTTACAGTACTTGCCTGCATCACACCAGTAAGCTGGCTGGAGCGCTGCCCCACCTACAAGGAGCAGCTCCAGCAGCTTGGCAGCTCTAAGGATGTGCGAAACTACGGGTTTCTCGGCTATCCAGTGCTCCAGGCGGCTGATATTATTGTTTACAAGGCGACTGCCGTGCCTGTGGGGGAGGACCAGCTTCCGCACCTTGAGCTCACGCGGGAGATTGTGAGAAGATTCAACGCTGTCTTCGGCAAGGATGTTTTCCCGGAACCTAAAGCCAAGCTGACCCCTGCGGCCCGGCTTCCCGGTCTCGATGGACGTAAAATGTCCAAGTCGTATGAGAACGCTATTTATATTGGCGACGAACCGGAAACCATACGCAGGAAAGTCATGACAATGCTTACCGACCCCAAACGGCCGAGGCGCGCTGACCCGGGCCACCCCGATGAGTGCAATCTGTTTCCATATGTCCAGATTTTCTCTCAGGGTTCGGCAAAAGCAATAGGGGAAGGTTGCGTCAGCGCCCAGCTTGGCTGTGTTGACTGCAAGAAACAGCTTGCGGAAGCGCTGGTAAAATACACCGAGCCGCTGAGGCAGAAGCGCAATGAGGTTCTCGGAGAGCCAGGCCTCATAAGCGATATACTTGCGGACGGGGCGAGGAGGGCGCGCGATGTTACGCGCGAGACCATGAGAGAGGTCAGAGAGGTTATCCGGCTCTAATGGACGATGACTACCGCGTTGAACTTGACATATACAATGGCCCGCTTGACCTGCTGCTCTACCTTGTCTACAAGAATGAAGTGGACATTTTCAATATTCATGTTGCCGGGATACTCGACCAGTACCTGAAATATGTGGAAGTAATCAAGTCAATAGACCTTGAGCTGGCGGGCGACTTCCTCGTTATGGCAAGCCGGCTCATAAACATAAAATCAAAAATGCTCATGCCGCGCCCTGACAAAGAGCCTCAGGAGGAAGAGGTCATTGACCCCCGCGCCGAGCTTGTTAAAGAACTCCTTGAATACAAGGAATACAAGGAACGCGCTTACGCACTTGGGCAGAGCCTGCAGCGCCGGGAAAAGATGTTTGAACGCGTACCACCCAAAGAGGAGCTTTCCGCCGAAAAGACCCTGCTGGAGCCTGTTGACGAGGAGGTCGGCATGTGGGACCTCCTTATGGCCTTTCACAGGATTACAAAAGACTTTATGCCGGAAGTTCCTCGAAAGATAGTCTACGATGACGCTCCGGTTCATGTGTATCTTGACAGCCTTGTCAAAAAGCTCTCGGAAGCGCCTGAGGGCAGGTTGGAGTTTTCAGCACTCTTTGACAGCCTTGAGGAACGCATTCGGGTAATCGGGATGTTTCTGGGAGTTCTCGAGGCTGTCAAGCAAGGTGCTGTTCGCGCACAGCAGCTTGAAGACAGGGGCGAAATTTATCTCGAGTTTGTGCCGGAAGAAGAGCGGAGCCCAAGAACGCCTGAGCCGCAAGCTCAAGACTCGAAGTCGTGCCCGGAGGCGGAAGCTGAGCCAAGAAAGAACGGGAATGGTCTGAGTCAGGAGAACAGTTTGTGAGACTTGTTTTTCTGGGCACACCTGATTTTGCCGTGCCCTCCCTTGAGAAGCTTGCCGGGAGTCACCATGAGGTTGCGCTGGTAATAACCCAGCCGGACCGCCCCAAGGGACGCGGCAAAAAGCTTGTGCCTCCGCCGGTAAAGGTGTCCGCAGGGAGGCTGGGCCTGCAGGTAGCACAACTGGCGAAAGTATCCTCCGCGCAGGGGATTGAGCTTCTTGAGTCAGCCGCCCCTGATGCGGGAGTTGTGTGCGCTTTCGGGGAAATTATCTCGGCGCAGGTTCTTGCAGCCGCCCCGCGCGGTTTCTTTAACGTGCATGCCTCGCTTTTGCCAAAGTTCCGGGGTGCAGCGCCAGTTCACCACGCCATTCTTTCCGGCGACAGGGTTACAGGCGTCTCAATCATCAGGCTTACGGAGCGGATGGATGATGGAGATGTTGCGGCAATGGCTTCTGTTGAAATAGCTCCGGGTGAGACTACCGGCGAACTGACCGGGCGGCTCGCCGGGCTGGGGGCCGAGGTGCTGTTGAAGGTGCTTGACGAGGTGGAAGCGGGAACCGCGGTTTTCGAGAAACAGGACGATTCAAAAGCTACTTTCGCTCCAAAGGTTACAAAGAAGCAGGCGCTTATTGATTGGTCTTGCGGCTCCGGCTACCTCGAGAGATTTGTAAGAGCCATGGCACCTGAGCCTGGGGCTTTCACCTTCGTTGAGCGAAGCGGGCCACCTTTGCGGCTTATTGTAAGGTCCGCCGCCGTCGCCGAAGGGGAGGCAGAGCCCGGTACTGTGATTGAAGCTTCAGGCGGCCGGCTGGTGGTTGCTGCAGGGCAGGGCGCCCTTGAGTTGGAAGAAGTACAGCCCTCGGGCAAGCGCGCCATGAGCGCTGCAGAGTTTTTGAGAGGTTATCAACTGGCACCAGGCAGAAGGTTTACTTCGGATGCGGAACATTAGAAAAGTCGCGTGCGAGATAGCCTACAATGCAGCCTTTGGCGAACTTGAGGTGGAACCGGCGCTGGAAAGAGTATTACGGCGCCTGCGGCCAGAGCCTGCCGAAACCATCCTGCTGCGTGAGCTCGCGGTTGGGGCGCTCCAGAGGGCGAAGACGCTTGACGCAATTATCGCCACCTATTCGCGTATTCCCTTTAACAGAATTGAGCCCCGGGTGCTCAGCGCCCTGCGAGTCGGAGCGTATGAAATTATTTTCACTGAAAACCCGGCTCCGTACGCTGCAATCAGCGAAATTACGCTCACCGTAAGGTACTGGAAACCACAGGCCTTCTCATTTGCCAAAGGGATTCTACATTCCATCTGGCAGGGGGCCGGTGAACTCTCCCGATGGAATCCCGGCAAGGCTGACAGTTGCAAGGTGCTGCCTGTGGCGCGGTCGCTGTGGAGGGTTTTTGATCGCAGCATACTGCCTGACCCGCGCAAAAGAGAGATTGACTACCTTGGTACACTGCACTCCCTTCCGCGCTGGCTGGTTGAGGAGTTGCTGAACGATTACGGAAGGGATGCGCAGGGAATAATGGCCGGGTCCTATGAAACAAACTTGCGAGCCAATTGCCTCGGGGCTGACAGGCAGCCTTCCGATGAACTTGAGGATGCGGCATACCTCTCACCCCGGCCGGGTGAAAGAGTTTGCGTCCTCCAGGGCGCTGCCCGGACTGTATTGGAGATTGCCCGGAAAGTGGCTCCGGGCGGACTGGTAGTTTGCTGCGCAAAAGATGAAGCTGAGGCCCGGCACCTGGCGGCACAGAAGAGAACTCCACGCAGCGGCGGCGTAGAAGTTGTGGTTCTGGACCGTACTGATGCACCTTCGGTTCTCAACGCATCCTTTGACCGGGTTTTCCTGAAGCCGCCGAGCACAGACACCGGCAGGCTGAGACGGCGCGCTGCGGCAAGGTGGCGGATAACCGAAGATTTGCGGGACAAGCTTGTTGAAAACCAGAATGCCCTGCTTCGCGCTGCGATAGGGCTGTGCGCAGCCGGTGGGCTTGCCGTTTATTCCACTTCAAGCATCCTGACGGCAGAGAACGAAAAAGTTGTGGACGGAATCACTGCTGCCGCGCCGCATCTGGAAGTTATTGACAAAAAAGTTCGATTTTCTTCAGGCGGCGGC
>CAYWBA010000288.1:0-4391 GCA_964455955.1 uncultured Planctomycetota bacterium
ACAATAACAAGGGACTTCTAAAAAAACGATTCAGGAAACAATGGAAGCACGATTTTAGCATGGTATTTCTTGGAGAGCCCCGGTTGGTCTTCAACCCGCCAATAAAGAAAGACAATCTTCAGGAGGGTAAAGGCTGGCTCAGCAAGCGCGTATTTTCCTTTGACGAGCTTTTTAAGGCGTGGGGAAAATAAGGGAGGACACTGGGAGGTAGTGAGATGAACGTCTTTGAGCTTCGTGACAAGCTGGTTGGCGATTATGCTTCATTTGTGACCAGTTTCATCAACATACGCGATTCCCGCATTCACCAAAAAGTACAGCAACAGATGGCAAGCCTACTTTGGCCCGACCCTCTGATTCAACTCAACCCATGCTTTGCACCCGGCGAGACAATCGATGAACTCGTTGACGCCGATATTCTCCATGAAGAGTGCCACAGAATTTTCCGCTTGAAAACAAGCCCAACAGATGCTGGTCGTGTCCTGCGGCTTCACAGGCACCAATCTGATGCAGTCAAAGTGGCCTCCTCTGGCCACAACTATGTTCTAACCACCGGAACGGGGTCTGGTAAAAGTCTTGCCTACATTGTTCCCATAGTGAATCATGTCCTGCATCATGGTGGGGGACGTGGAATACAGGCTATCATCGTATACCCGATGAATGCTTTGGCAAACAGCCAGATGAATGAACTTGAGAAATTTCTCAAGTTCGGGTTCCCCGACGGACAAGGTCCAGTGACATTCAGGCGCTATACGGGGCAGGAGTCGAGAAAGCAGCAAGACGAAATCGTCGCCAATCCCCCAGATATCCTTCTTACCAACTATGTAATGCTTGAGCTCATTCTTACCCGAATAGGTGAACGGCCATTGATTCAATCGGCTTCTGGGCTTCGCTTCTTAGTTCTTGATGAGCTGCATACCTATCGTGGCCGACAAGGTGCTGATGTGGCGATGCTCGTCCGGCGCGCAAGAAACGCATTTGCTGCCGATCATCTCCAGTGCGTTGGGACGTCAGCTACGCTTGCCAGTGGTGGAACTTGGGCAGAGCAGCAGGAGGAGGTGGCACGGGTGGCAACTATGCTTTTTGGAGCAACAGTGCGCTCCGAAGATATAATAGGCGAAACCCTTCAGCGCGTAACTCCGGAGAAGGACTCTGCAGATACCGAGTTTCGAAGCCGGCTCGCTACCCGTGTTGCTGAAGCCGATGAGCTTATTCCCGCATCTTACACGGAATTTGTTGCAGACCCCTTGGCTTCATGGATTGAGTCCACATTCGGCATCCGCCAGGAGGCTGAAACTGGCCGCTTGATTCGGCAGATACCGCGCAGCATCATGGGACCTAACGGTGCAGCCCAGGAACTGCATAATCATTGTGGGCAGTCGATAGAACTGTGTACCACAGCCATTCAGAAAATGCTCTTAGCAGGACACTCTTGTCCTCATCCTGAGACAGGTTTTCCCGTGTTTGCTTTCCGCATTCATCAATTCATAAGTCGTGGAGACACAGCCTATGCTTCGGTTCAGCCTGAGACAGAGCGACATATCACGCTTCACGGACAGCAATTCGTTCCAGGAGACCGAGATCGTGTTCTGCTACCCCTGGTTTTCTGTCGCGAGTGCGGTCAAGAGTACTACTGCGTCCGTAAAGAGCCGCATGGCGAGTCTGGCGAAGAGCGGCTACTCTCCCGAAATTTGAACGATACACGACCTGAAGCAGAGAGTGAACCAGGATTCCTCTACTTAAGTAGTGATTTCCCATGGCCTCATGATGATGAGAACCTCTTCAACAGATTGCCCGACGACTGGTTCGATGCCGAAGGAAGACTCCCATCTCGACGTCGCAGGGAGCTTCCGCAAACTGTCTGCGTTGCGCCTGACGGTCACATTGCAAGTGAGGGTATGGATGGTTGGTACATCTCCGCACCGTTCCGATTCTGTCTGCGATGCGGTGTCTCCTATGGATTTCGTCAGAGATCAGACTTCCAAAAACTGAGTTCCTTGGGTGCGGGTGGTCGAAGCACAGCCACAACCATTCTCAGCCTTTCTGCAATTATCCATCTGCGCGAGATGCCCTTAGCCGATGAAGCCCGGAAACTGCTGAGTTTTACTGACAATCGCCAAGATGCTTCACTCCAAGCAGGCCACTTCAACGATTTCATTGAAGTCGGTCGTTTGCGCGCGGCTTTGTATCAAGCTGTTGTCCAAGCGGGTTTAGCGGGACTCAGGCACGACGAACTTGCAATGAGGGTTTTTGATGCACTGGGCATATCCTTTGAGGAGTACGCGAACGACCCAGGAGCCCGCTTCCAGGCTCGAGAGGAAACTAATCGCGTTTTGCGTAACGTATTGGGATATCACCTATACCGCGACTTGCTGCGCGGGTGGAGAATCACCGCGCCAAATTTGGAACAAGTTGGCTTGCTGGTAATTGATTATCCATACCTTCAGGAGGTTTGCGAGTCCGCCGATGTTTGGCAGAATGTGCATCCCTCATTGGCGCAAGCAACTATGGAACGACGGATGGATGTTTGCCGCGTTCTGTTGGACCTTATACGTCGCAGTCTTGCGGTCAAGGTTGAGTACCTTGATCAAACCTTCCAAGAGCGGCTCTTGCTTCAAAGTAGCCAACGCCTGATTCCACCTTGGGGATTCGATGAGAACGAGCAGGTTCGAGACTTCGAACACGCAGCCATCTTGTATCCCAGATCCTTCCGAAAGGGGCAGGATTACGGTGGAAATCTTTTCTTGTCTCCTCGGAGCGGATTCGGACAGTATCTGCGGCGGCCTCAGACCCTTGGGGCTGGTAGCCTTTCGCTTGAAGATACCAGCTATATTATCGAGAACTTGTTGAACGCACTCCAAGTTGGTGGCCTAATCACCATTGTACGAGAGCCACGTTCTGAAAATGAAGTACCTGGATACCAACTTGCCGCCGATTGTATGACATGGAAGGCTGGAGATGGAAGCCAAGCCTACTATGATCCTATCCGCCAACCCACGATATCGTCCGAGGGCAGACGTCCTAACCCGTTTTTCCAAGAGCACTACCGAGAGGTCGCGGCACGAACTCATGGAATCGAGGCACGAGAGCATACTGCGCAGGTTTCGTATGAAGACCGCCAAGCTCGTGAGGACGCCTTCCGCGATGGTCGATTATCAGTCCTCTATTGCTCACCAACTATGGAACTCGGTATAGACATTGCCCAGCTCAATGCCGTTAATATGCGTAACGTGCCGCCTACACCGGCTAATTACGCTCAACGAAGTGGCCGCGCGGGTCGAAGCGGCCAGCCCGCGCTCGTATTCACCTACTGCGCTTCCGGCAGTCCGCACGATCAGTAT
Source organism: uncultured Planctomycetota bacterium (assembly GCA_964455955.1). Lineage (GTDB taxonomy): Bacteria > Planctomycetota > SKW154 > SKW154 > DAOVDS01 > CAYWBA01. The sequence continues at coordinate 3,339 of CAYWBA010000288.1, forward strand.
TTCTACAAGCGGCAGGAGAAAATGGTTGCTGGTGTCGTGTTACCTCCGCAAATCGACCTGACGAACGAGGACTTGGTCAGGTCACACGTACAAGCATTATGGCTGGCTGAGACCGGACTTTCCCTGGGAACTTCATTGAAAGATTTGTTAGACCTCGAGGGCGAGCCTTTGCTATTGGCGTTCCAGTCACATATACGGGCAGCTCTGGATGACGATAATGCTCGGCTACGCGCTCGACGCAGGGCCGACCTAGTGCTTCAAACCATTCGGGATGATTCTGAAGCGACCGCTCGGTTCAATAGCACGTGGTTGGACGCCGTGTTCGCTCACATTAGCAGCGAGTTTGATCGTGCCTGCGAACGTTGGCGCGGTCTTTACCGGGCAGCCTTTACTCAGGCCCAAAGGCAGAACCGGATCATCTTGGACGCTTCGCGGAGTCCGCAAGACAAGCAGGAAGCTCAACGATTACGGCGAGACGCGGAAGCGCAATTGAGGCTTCTGACAGATGCCGAGAATATCATTCAGTCGGATTTCTACAGCTATCGCTATTTCGCCAGCGAAGGTTTCCTGCCGGGATACAATTTCCCACGGTTACCACTATCGGCCTTCATCCCGGGCCGTCGTCTTCGGGCCAACCGAGATGAGTTTGTCTCCAGACCCAGGTTTTTGGCGATTTCTGAGTTCGGCCCCCGCGCCATCATCTATCACGAGGGTTCTCGCTATATCATTAATCAAGTCATTCTGCCCGTGCAGGAAGAAGGCGAAGACATCCAAACTCGCGTCGCCTTCATTTGTCCGAGGTGCGGATATATGCACATGGGCGTGGGAAGCAACGGGCCAGACACCTGCGAACGTTGCAGTTCGCGGCTCGGCCCACCTATCCGTCAACTTTTCCGACTGCAGAATGTCGTCACGAGACGGCGCGACCGGATCAACTGCGACGAGGAAGAGCGTCTCAGACGAGGTTATGAATTGCGCACCGTCATTCGCTTTGCCGAACGTGAGGGTGCAGTGTCGTTCCGAACCGCAACTCTCGATCTCAATGGGCAGCAA
>CAYWBA010000289.1:0-4374 GCA_964455955.1 uncultured Planctomycetota bacterium
AAAATGCGCACCCCAAGCAGCAAGGCTACACTTCCTCGCAAACGAAATGGGATATAGGCCACAAACTCGATCTCTACACTCTCGGAAAAGCGGCGTTCGATTCCGAGATGTCAGAGGGCGAGAAAAGCGGAGCTTTTGACAAAATATACAGAAGTCTAAAGAGCGATTGGCAAGTTTTTCGACCATCAGGGCCGGGGGAGTGCTGGAGCCCTCAGCAAATACTTGAAGTGTTGCGGGCTGATTTTGAGCCTTTTGCGCCGGGGGAAGGGTTAACATTAGCCAACTTATCAGGGAACACATGGCGGGAACAATTGCTTGCCAGTCTATCGCGGCTGAGAAATATCAAGCCAAACAAAGAGTATCCAACAATGACTGTCATGAAGTTCCTTCATTTCTTCAACCCCAGGCTTTTCCCGATATGGGACAGGGAGGTAGTTGGCGGAAGAGTGTTCCGCAGGTTCCGCAGCGACTACAGGGAATTCTGCAAGAGTAAGAACCTTGACCCCTATGCAAAAGGAGCGAAATTCATTCCGAACTATACCCTGTGGGCGGGTGACCTCATAAGGAGCAGCGGAACGAAGTTCATGAACTCTTTTGCACGTTGGTTCAGGTCACAGGTCGGGTCTCACCCGGATACGCTGAACGTGTTACAAGATATTGATAAATACTACGCAACGGCATTTGAATTTGTCGCCATAGGAGCTGCATCTTGAATAGACAATCTTGCTTACAAGCTCTACGGGTTGACGGATGAGGGAATCGGGATAGTGGAGGGCGGATAAGTAATTACAGAGCACCCCCGCAGTGAACTGCGGGGCTTCGGGAAACGGCGGATTACCCCCGCAGTAAACTGCGGGGCTTCGGAAGCCCCGGGTTTTAACCCGGGGGTATTGACAGGAGAATTCAATGTCTTTGCGGTGGTGTTTAATCACATGGACGACTCACGGCGCGTGGCTGCCTGGCGATAACCGCGGATTCCGCACCCGCGGGCACAAATCCGATGTTCCGCCACCAAAGAGGTATGCGCAGAATCAGAACGTTTATAATTCCCGGGACTGGCAACGATTGCTTGAATACAGCAAACGAATTTCCAAGAGAGAAGTACATCTTGACCAGAGGCAACAGGGTTTTGTGCAGCGGCGACTTGACGAGATTGCGCGCAAGTGCGGCTGTTTAACCACGGCGATACATGTTGGCAAGGGCCATGTACACATACTTGCCAACCCCCGTGCTAACAGGCTGTCAAAACTGGTCCAGCGGTTCAAGGGCGTTACCTCGCGCGGGTTATCAGAGTATGGCCTGGAAGGCCGGGTGTGGGCGCGCGGATATCACGTGAGACGGATTCCTGACGAGGACATAGCACAGGCAACACGGTATCTTCTGCGTCACAAGAACAGACAAGGCATGCAGGGCGAATAGATAATCACCCCCGCAGTAAACTGCGGGGCTTCGGGTGTTTGCGGATTATTACCCCCGCAGTGAACTGCGGGGCTTGAGGGGAAGTGTATAATGGCGATACGGGTAGTTGTTGCGGATGACCATACGCTTGTCAGGGAGGGCTTGAGAGCGCTGCTTGACGCGGACAGAGAGATAGAGGTTGTCGGCGAGGCGTGCGACGGGATTGAGGCGATAGAGAAGTGCAGGGAGCAAAAACCTGACATAGCAATACTGGACATCGCCATGCCGAAGCTGAACGGCTTGCTGGCGACCGGGCGGATACTGAAAGAGCTGCCGGAAGCGAAAGTTCTGGTACTCTCCATGTATGGTGAAGAGGAGTACGTGGCCGAGGCGCTGCGGGTTGGTGCTTCGGGGTTCATACTCAAGGATGCGGCCGCATCGGAGCTGATATCGGCTATCAAGGCTATTTGGAGGGGGGAGCAGTTCCTGAGCGCGACGGTGAGCTGGAAGATGGTGAAGAAGTACGTTGACGGCAAGAAGCCTTCGGGCCGGAAGAGCAAGTACAGACTCAGCGGCAGGGAGAAGGAAGTTTTGCAGTTGATTGCGGAAGGGTACACAAGCAGCGAGATAGCGCATACTTTGAAGCTGAGCGTGAAGACTGTCCAGACACACCGGTCTCACATAATGGAAAAGCTTGACATCCACACGATTGCGGGCCTGACGCGCTACGCGATGAAGATAGGCTTGCTGAAAAACCAGACGCCAGGACCTCCTGAAGGGTAGGGCGAGTTTTAAGGCAAAATACATAACATACCCGATAGCATGCCTGGATTTCATATCGTAAAATATATAATAAGAATTATGTCAGCACCAAGGCTGGCTGATATGCTTAGATGAATTGGCTGTAGCTGTCTGGGATGCACCTGGGTTAACAGGACTGGCTAACGGCATGAAAAAGCGTGAAAGCAACGGGGTACTTGAAGCAAAGGCACCGGCCAAGATAAACCTTTTCCTCGAAGTCGTGGGCGCGTTGGCTGATGGCTATCATGAGATAAGAAGCGTGGCTGTGCCGGTCAGCCTTTACGACGAGCTCAGCTTCGAGAAGACAGGCGGCTCAGTAGAGCTGGAATGTGACCTTCCCGGTATCCCTTCCGGCGGAGAGAACCTTGTCGTAAGGGCGGCAAATATTCTGCGCGAGGTTTCCGGCGTATCCAGAGGCGTGAAGATAACGCTGAAGAAATCCATACCAGCCGGTGCAGGTCTTGGAGGCGGCAGCTCAGATGCTGCAACAACGCTGCTTGCCTTGAACAGGCTCTGGGAGCTCAATATGGAAGTCGAGGAACTCTCGCCTGTTGCTGCACGGGTTAGTGCGGATGTGCCGCTTTTTCTCTATGGCAGTTTGGTGCAGCTTGAGGGCGTTGGCGAGAGGGTTACTCCTCTTGAAAACAGGCTCGGCGAGTTGCACTTTGTGGTTTTTGTTCCGGAGTTTGGCGTTTCCACGCAGGCTGTGTACAACTCTGCAGGGGTGCCTCATCCGAGCGAGCGGCGAAGCCTGTCGGCCATGGTTGAGGGCTTCCGTTGGGGCAAAATGGAGCTTGTCAGGCGGAACACTTTTAACAGGCTACAAGAGGTGGCTTTCGAGGTGGAGCCACGTTTGAGAGGCGTTTATGAAAGCATCAGTGCTGTTACAGATTTAGAAATTACTATGTCAGGCAGTGGATCGGCGTTCTTTTCGTGTTGCGATTCTTCGGCAGAGCAGGAGGATGTGGCCGGGGCACTGAGCGAGACGGGAACGGGGTCTGCTTTTGCGTTGAGGTCGGTTGAAACGGAGTTTGCGGTATTGTAAGCGGTGCGAGGGGGGAGGAGAGACTCATGAATATCAACGAAGTAAGGATAAAAATGGTGGCATCAGGACCGGACAAGCTCCAGGCTTTTTGCAGCATTACTATAGATAACAGTTTTGTTGTTAGAGACCTCAAGGTTATTGAAGGGGCGAAAGGCTATTTCGTGGCCATGCCGAGCAGGAAGCTTACCGACCGGTGCCCCCGCTGCGATGGCAAGAACCACCTGAGGGCGCGTTTTTGCAACAACTGTGGAGCCCGCCTGCCTGAGGACAGGGCAGAGAAAGACTCCTTCGGCAAGGCGAGGCTGCACGTTGACATAGCGCATCCAATCAACTCCGCCTGCAGGGAGAAGATACAGGAGGAGGTTCTTGCTGCCTTTCACGAGGAGTTGAAGAGGGCAAGGGAGCCGGGGTACGAACATGCGGAAATCCCGTATGACGAGTACGGAGATGGAAAGAAGAGCGACAAATCGTTTCACCTATCGGAGAAGGAGCCGAAGACAGAAGCAGGCGACAATTTCGGCAAAGGACTATTTTAGGGCTCCACCTCGTAAACCGTAATGGAGAATTCCTGGTCGTCTTCGTCGCCTCCGTCGGTGACCTTTATAGTAAAGTCGTAAGTCCCGACCTGAGTCGCAGCGGTCGGTAATCCTTCAAGTTTGCCAGTGACTGGGTCGAGCGTGAAGCTGGCAAATTGCGGATAGTCGCCTGATATTTTTTCCCACGCTTGTATGCCTGTGCTCCCGCCGCGCGCTTCAAGAAAAACCTCAAAGTGGTCGCCCCACCAGGTGTCGGGAAGGGTTCTTGTCGCAATAATGAGATTCTTGACATCCATTATGAATGCCGCGGACGTGCTCAATTCAGGATAGCCGTAGTCGCTGCTGCTGTCCGTTACCTTGATGGCGAAAGAAAAGCTGCCGAGGCTTGTTGGCGTGCCGGTAATGTGACCGCCTGTTGAGAGAAGCAAACCGGCTGGAAGCTCGTTAGAGCCCACATCCTTTAACCATGAGTAAGGTGCCACCCCGCCCTCGGCAAGCATGGTAAAGGCATAGGCGTCGTTTATAAGAGCATCCGGCAGAGTCAGGGTTGTGATTACCACTTCATCCATCACTGTCAGGCTCAGGGTCTTGGAG
>CAYWBA010000290.1:0-4344 GCA_964455955.1 uncultured Planctomycetota bacterium
CGCGTTTCTGAGCCTCAGCGTGCTTGTAGGCCTGCAGCAGCGGCGTGACTGTAATGTCCAGCGCGCCACCGGTTTGCCGGCAGAACTCAAGCGACATTGTAATCACGAAGCCCAGTTCCCACGGCACCTTATAACCCCTGGCCTTGCCTGATGCATTGATTTTCGAGAGAGGCGAATCCGGCCTGAAAGTGCTCATCATCAGGTCAATCTCATAGATTCGCGAGAATGCTTTATGAAACGCGACAGCTACTCCAGGCTTGTCAGTTGCCTGCGCTTTCAGGTTAATAGTTGTGCCAAGCATGTAGCCGGACTGGCTGTACTCAAGAAGGTCTGTTCCTTCAAGCTGCTTTTCCTGGAGTTGCCCGACCGGGAATTGCAGGTTCGGCCTGTTGAGGGCGGTATTGGGCGGGCGTTGCGACCGGTACAACACAAAAAGCGCAAATCCCAGCGCAATGCCGATAATGTAAGCTGCAAGCCAGAGTTTCCCGCGCGCACTCACTGTTTCTCCCTACGGGGGAATACGTTAATTACGAAGCTCTTACAGGGCAAACGTAATGTGCCAGCAGTAGAGACTATCTCAAGACCTCGCGTGGCCGCGTGAGGTCTTGAGATAGTCTCTTAGCGCGGCGGGGGCTTGAACTGCCTGCGGGACCCATCCACAAGCGTCTTAGCCGCGTCGGCGAAGTTCCACTGGAGCACGAAGAGGTGAACCAGCTTGGTGCGGACAACATTGTTGTCAGGCGCCAGGTCCAGGGCTATCTGGTAAACTGGCACAGAGTTGTCAAGCTTGCCCTCCATCACCATGGAGTCTGCAATCGCAGTTATCTTCCTGGCAGCTTCCTCTCGTGACTCGCTTGCCCAGCCTATCTTTTCAATCTTCTCTCTCAGCTCCGGGTTGGCCTCGAACTCCTGCTGGAGTTTCGGGCTGGCAAGCTCAACCGATACGCTTGTGCGCCAGTCTGCCTCGGGCGGTGCAGGCACATCTTCGGGTTTCACTGCCGAAGTTGCCGCGACGCGCTTGATGTAGCCTTGCCGTAAAAGGAACGTAAGGACGCGTGCTACTTCCAGTTTCGAGAGAGGGGCACGCCCAACTATCTCGTCCACCCCGCGCACTTTCTCAATCAGCTGGACGACCTCACAAACATCCTCGTAAGAGAAGCCGATAGACGATGGGTCAGGCGGAGGCTTGCCTTTACGAGCTACCTCGAATTCCGTTCGTGTGCGCTTGACATCCTCCAGCAGTTCGCTCCATTCATCCACGCGGCGTGTCGCCTCAAGCAGGAACTCATTTACACCGAAGGGAATCTCCTTGCCAAGAAGCGACGAGTCCACAAACGGTGCCGTCGGAGGGCCGGGAGTGAACTCGAAGCGGGCATCCTCCCACAGGAATACGTTGCATATCTCTTCTTCAAGCTGTGTTTTGAGGCAGTTATTTATGTCGTCCTCGGTGACGAATTCCAGATTCAGGAGCACCTGGCCGAGCAGGGTGCGGGACTCCTCCTGCTTCCGGAGCGCTTCGGTCAACTGGGCTTGCGTGACTTTCCCTGCTCGAAGAAGCAGCTTGCCAAGGGCTGTGTGGGATATGCCCCCCTCGCGCAGCAGGCGTATGCGTCCTTTGCCGAAGTACATATGTATCTTTCGCTTGTCAGACGCGATGGTGAGCGTGCCTTCATTGCCGCCTTTGCTCGTCACCTCAAGCATCTGGAACAGTTCGGCAAGACCGACATCGCATAATTTACCTTTCAATACCATAGATGTTAAGCCTCGCTAAGAACCTTTCGGCATAAACTCAAAAGTGCACTCTTTATCACGCTTTGCCTCACTGCCGTAACTTGTAATGCAGAGCAGCGCCTAAGGCAAGAAAAAAACATCTTCGGGTTGTGCCGGGTTTTCGCAGTGGAGAAAAAACTCACGAAAGCAGCTTCAACAGGATAAATCCTGAAGACTGCCAGTTCAATCCCTTTTCGCAGGCGGGTTCTCCTTCTTGCGCAACTGGTATTCACGGCAGTATTTCAGGTACGACACGACAAACCGGTTGTACCGGCGCTTGAGATGCCTTACCCGGCTCGCCAGATAGTCGTTGGCGGCATAGGTGGACTCAATGTCATCCAGCCACGAGCCGAAATAACGGGCCACACCAAAGCCGAACATCTCAAACCCGCTTAGTGCCAGTTCGCCCAAAGCATCGCTGCCGGTGCCACACATGCTTTCAAGTACGAGTGCGTTCATGACGGCAACAATCCCCAGTACGCACTCGCCAACCCCGGTATATGCCTGGCCGAGATGCTCAAAGCCGTACTTAGAATCGCCGACGGCGAGCGAGCCCAGCCCCGGAACAAGCAAGCCTGGAAAAACCGCAAGCGCGGTCGCACCGTACGGCCTGTATACGCGCAGCTTTTCTATCTCGCGTCTGAGCTCCGGCGGTACCTTGATGGTGGAAGGCGCAAGACCCGCCCGTTTGGCGCGTTCAAGCTGCTCTTCAAGCTGCGCAATCTGCCGCTCGTACCGCAAGACCCGCCGCGGGCTCGCAGACGCACAACCGCCAATCACCGCTGCAATCAGCACAAGCGCGACAATCTTGCACCTGCGCGTTTTCAGTTGAGCCTGCGGGCAAAGTCGAGCCATTTCTTTTCAGCATCCTGGGGTGTGAGTCCGATTATCTTCTCGAAAGTCTCGACCGTGACATCCTCGCAATAGACAGCCTTGATGAACTGGGCAAACTTCTCCCTGTATATCCCGTTTTCTGCAGCAAAGAGCATATGAAAAAGCGTGCAGGCCTGGGAAACTCTTTCATAAGGAACGTTCAAATCAAAGTTGGTGAACTCGAAAAACTTCTTAAGCGGTATATGGCTTTTGCTCACCAGCAATCTCTGCACATTACTGCAGGTTGTCCTTCTTAAGGCGTCCGCTTTCTCGATAGACCCTTTACCCGCATACTTGCCGAACGAGCGTGTCCTGCAATACTCGTCCATCCCCATGACAACCCAGTAATGCGCCCTCGACGGCTGTCCCGCTTTCTGGAAGAAGCTCTCCACCACCGCACTGGCAACGCCCGATATTGCCTCCATCTCGGCGGATGCGATTGAGCCTGCCTCATTCCTTTCATCACATATATATTGCGTGAGACGCGGATACCCCTCATAGTATGATTCTCGATTCGCATAACTTGGTGCTATTTTCCCCATAACATCTTTCCAGCATTTCCTGTCCTTCACGAAACCTATTATGATTTTCGGAAACTTCTCCGGCTTCTCCCAGTAAAGGGAAAACTCATTCACCAATATTTCAAAAAGTCGTTCTGCTATTCCCACAATTCGCATTGCTCTTTCTTCCGAAACGTTGAACTTCATAAAAACGTGCTCCGTCTCCAGTTCAAGGGGAGGGTCCCAGGCGGCAGCCTTCGCTTCCGCCTTTGCCTTGGGAACCCAGTCATCATAAACTTTCCGGAAGCCCTTCGCTGTCTTGACAGCAGTCTCTCCCTTAAGCCAGCCATACGGAGGCACCCAGTAGTATCCCAGCGCCTTTCTTGCATCCTTGTTGTTGGGGGCAAGCTCAAGCGCTTTCTCAAACACCTGCTGCGCCTGCTCCTTAAGCTTCCTTCTGTCGCACCACTTGCCCAGTTTGGCATACTCCTTCGCAACCGGCTCTCCGGCATTGTGAAGCGCCTCCAGGTATTCGCCTATAACCTCGGGAGAAGGTGCGCTTCGTATCGTGCCCCGAAGTGAGGACTCCAACGACTTTATGCGCTTGTTGTCTGGCGAAAGTTCCTTCAGCTCGGCAAGCAGCCTGCGCCCTCTTCTGAACGCTTTCTTCTTCTGGCACCATTTGATTAAGCCTGCTAACGCTTTCCCATCTTTTTCCTTCACCTTCCCCAGCTTCTTCTCGTAATCTTTTAGCGCTTTTTCATTATCCGCCCGGAGGATGCCAATCACCACCACACAGCAGATAACGACAATCAGAAAACGGAACAGCCGCATTTTACCTCCCTTAGAATATACGCTTGTAGTGTCACTATGTTACAAACTTCTACAAACATCTTCAAGGTCTTTTGTGCAACTGCCTGCGGCCGTGGCAGCAACACAACTATCTCAAGCAACTTTGACATTAACCCTCACAATGATGTATCCTTACCAGGCTTCACACAACTGCGCAACAAGCTGCCGCGAGACTATCCCAGGACAAAGGTAAGTTTTAGAACCATAATTATTATCTTCTCTTTTCTGTCTTGCTCTGTGTCCTCTGCGCCTCTGTGGTGATAAGGGTTTCAGGCGACCTGAGGCCGCAAACCGTGTAAATATACCCGCGCCCTGAAGGACGCGGCTTGCAATACCTGTCAATGTTAAT
>CAYWBA010000291.1:0-4337 GCA_964455955.1 uncultured Planctomycetota bacterium
GGGCAGCAGGCGTAGAGTAATCTCAGTGAAAACCGCGAGCGTCCCCTCTGAGCCGACAAGGAGCCGTGTCAGGTCGTAGCCAGCCACAGTCTTGTGGGCTGCGCACCCGGTGTGGATTATCGTCCCGTCCGCGAGCACGGCTTCAATTGCCAGGACATAGTCGCGGGTGACGCCGTACTTAACTGCGCGCAGGCCCCCTGCACATTCCGCCACGTTCCCGCCAAGTGTTGAGAATGCTGCGCTGGAGGGGTCGGGCGGGTAGAAGAGGCCGAGCTGTTGGAGCTCCCGTTGCAGGTCGCCCACAAGCACCCCGGGCTGTGCGAGGGCGGTGTAATCCGCTTTGGAAATGGAGATAATCTTTTTCATGCGCTCAAGGTCGAGAGCTATGCCGCCGGGTGATGGTACTGCTCCGCCTGAGAGGCCGGAGCCGGCGCCGCGGGGGGTTACGGGGATTGCGTGTTTGCTGGCAAAGCGGAGAGTCCTGGCGACTTCTTCTGTCGAAGCGGGCCGGACCACGACGCGGGGAATGGCTGAGAAATCTGTCCCATCGTATGAGGCTAATAACAGGTCTTCGGGGGCGTCGCGTACGGAGTCTGGTCCGAGGAGCGCCTTTAGTTCCCGGAGAAGTTCGGCCCCAAGTTTCAGGTCACGTTTCACCGAAGATGCCTTTGGTTTGCAAGTTCTTCTGCAACATTTCTCGGGCGGTCTATGGGATCTGGAAAAACTCCTCGGTTGTTTTGAGCAGGTCCGCGTCAACGGTCTTGGTTTTGGCAACGCCCTCCGCAATATCTACCACTACAATCTGGTTGCCTCGAAGGGCGACCATTTTGCCGAATTCTCCGTCGAGCACAAGCTGGGCCGCGCAGGCACCGTAACGTATGCCCAGAACCCTGTCGAAGGCGGACGGTACGCCCCCCCGCTGCAGGTGACCCAGTACGACATTGCGTGTTTCAAAGCCCGTGTGCTTTTCGATTACGCGTGAAAGCTGCTCGGCGATTCCGCCCAGCATGACATTGCCGAACTCGTCAAGCTCAGCTTGCTGGGTGACGTAGTCGCCTTTCTTGAATACTGCGCCTTCAGCAGCCACGACAATGTTGTAGTTGTGCTGTGAGTGCTCACGGTTTCTCTTAAGGGTTTCGCACACTTCCTCGAGGTTGATTTCCTTTTCGGGTACCAAAATGACATCCGCGCCGGCGGCAAGGCCGGCGTATGTCGCTATCCAGCCTGCGTGCCGGCCCATGACCTCGACAACAAAGACCCGGTGGTGGGAGTGGGCCGTGGTGCGGACTTTGTCAATTGCCGCTACCGCGTTGTTTACCGCTGTATCAAAGCCGAACGTGAAGTCTGTGCCGGAGATGTCGTTGTCGATAGTTTTAGGCACGGCGACGATGTTGAGCCCTTCTTCCTCGTGGAGGCGGTGTGCTACCTTGAGAGTGTCATCTCCACCGACTGCTATCAGGGCTTCGAGCTCGTTGCTGTTCCAAACTTCCTTGAGTTTGGCGATGCTTTCTTCCGGCTTCTTGTAGGGGTTTGTGCGGCTTGTCCCAATGATAGTTCCACCAAGTGGCACAATTTCCGAGGTGTTTTCAATTGTCAATTCCATAAATCTGCCGTCAATTATGCCTTTCCACCCGTCGAGGAAGCCGAGGACTTTCTTGCCGGCTTTCGCCATTTTGCGCACAACTACGCCGATGACTGCGTTGAGGCCGGGGCAGTCACCACCGCCTGTAAGGATTCCAACTGAGCCCAATGTCTTGTCGGCCTTTTCGGTTGTTGTCTCCATTGGCTTTCGACCTCTCAGATTCTTCTGTTCCTGGTACTACGCGGCTTATGCTCTCTGGATGTAGGTACGGGTGCGAGTATCGACCTTGACCTTTTCCCCTGTGTTGAGGAAAAGGGGGCCCTGGATGATGACACCTGTTTCGAGGGTAATGGGTTTTGAACCGCCGCTGACAGTATCGCCCCTTGCGCCGGGCTCGGTGCTTATTATCTCGAGCACCACAAAGTCAGGGCCTTTGACTTCAATGATTTCGTTACCGTGCGTGATAAAAGTACAAATTTCGTTTTCTTTGAGGAAGTCGAGGCAGTTTTCAACTTTGTCTCTTGCAACGGGGATGTTTTCGTACGTCTGCGGGTCCATGAAGTAGAACTGCTCCCCGTCGCGGTAGAGATATTCCATCTTTTTTCTTTCAATAATCGCCTGCTCGACCTTCTGGTTTGCGCGGAAAGTGTAGTCAATAAAGACACCAGTACGCAGGTTGCGCAGCTTCGCCTTGACCAACGCGCCGCCTTTGCCGGGCTGCGTGTGCATGTAGTCTGTGATTTCGTAAATATCACCTTCGTGCAGTATTGTCATTCCCGTTCTTAGCTCGTTAGCTATCAAGGTGTTTGGCTCCTTGTGGTTCAAACTTCGACGGAAATGTCCTGGAACTTGACCCCTAATGAAAAAGTCTTCTCAACTTCCAGTCTTACGGGAAGGCAGATTATGGTGATACCTTGAAACTCCTTGTTAAGCAGCTTGAGCTTGATACGGAAAGGCTTTGTAGGCATAGTGGCATTGTGGAGCTTAAAGTTGGACAGGAGGGCACCGGTGCTACTCAAGTTGGTAATAGAGGCTCTTCCGGAGTCAACGTGCCTGCCGTTGCGCAGGGCTATTTCTATTTCGCACCTGATTGCCACGCTCTTGCGGTCGCGCTGCCTGTAATGAGCAGCCAGATGCGAGAAGAACTTGTTGGAACGTTGCTTGTAATTGAATACAGTTGTTTTTGCTTTTCTTGTTTTCTTTGCCACTTTAGGAGTCCTCGAGTTCTAACGCCTTTACAGGACCTTTTGATGCGTATGCCTTTTCCCAGTATTCAGCCGTATCTTGGTGGGGGATGTTTTTGAGTAGCACACCGTCGAAGGCATTCGCGAACACCTTCACAGCAGCGACCAGCCCGGCGCCGGCAGTGTCACCTGCGGGGGCAACCTCGGCTGGAACCTCCGGCCGCCGAGGTGCGGGGAAGAACTTCTCGATAGTGCTTTGAACATCCTCGACAGAGGACTGGAAAACCTTGACCAGGCAGCCTGTAGACTGGCGTATCTCACGAATGACAGCCACGTCGAACTCAAAGATGCTGCCAACAGCTATGCAGATTATTGACCCTATTTTGCCCAATGGGACAAGGTTGTGCTTACGCACCAGGGAGTTTGGCAGGAGAGTAAGCGCTTTCTGCGGGACATGATAGTTGGCCAGCCTTACCTTCGGGATTCTGTAGCCGGTAAGAAGGAGGGTTATCAGTTCCGGTTCCGGCACATGTCCTGAAGCGGCGATAGCCTTTGCCAAAAGGCTGTTCTGCAGACCTCCCTCCTTAATCTGGCTGCGTACGAAATCTGATGTAATCGGGCCCTCGGAGAGAAGCACCCTGCCGATCGCAGTCTGCTCTTTTGTCAAGGGAATCCGCCTGGGCGGAGGGGCAGCTCTGCCGCTGGGGGGCCTCGGAGGCTTGCCGGAGACCATGCGGTCTCTTCCCAGCATTTGTGTTGGGGCTGTCGGTGCTGTCTCGGAGTTCAGCATCACTCTCATTGGCCTCTTTTTCGACGGTGCTTTGTCTCCAGGTATCCGGGAAGTCCGCGGATGTTGCCTGGGCGGCTGGCCGGGCCTTTGAGGCGGCCTGCCGTCTCTGGGGTTTCTTCTTGGTGGCTGCGGTCTCGGCATAGACCCTCCAACAGGAACAGGACGTATTCAGGTGTTCCTGTTGTTTGTTAACTGCGGAAAGTAACACGGAATTGCTTTGGTTTCAAGTAATTTCACACACCTCGCGCAAAAAAATCTTGACAGAACGGTAGTAGGTGTTAGTATTTCAATGAGTTGCGGCGTTTCGTGTGAGCCTCAGCCGGAGTCTTGCACAAAGTCCGTCACGGGAGATTTCACATGTCAGACCTCGATGTCAGATTCAGTGAAGAGGATGATTCACCGGGGGTGGTTTTTGCAACCCTGGGGGGTGCGATAGATGCCTCCACTGTGCACATCTTCCAGAATGAGCTTGAGGAAGCGCGCAAGCGCGGGGTTTCCAAACTTGTCATGGATGTCTCCAAGATAAAGTATGTGAACTCCACCGGTCTTGGCTCGCTGGTCAAGTATGCTGACATGTTCAAGGCGGACGGCGGAGGCATAGTGCTTTTGCGCGTGCCTGCCAAGGTAAGGATAGTGATAGAGATGCTGGGGCTTCATGAGTTTTTCGAGATGTGCAACACAGAGGAAGAGGCTGTCAACGTACTGTCCGGTGCGCCAAAAGCCAAGGCGCCGGGGGGGGGGGGGGGGGGGGGGGGGGGGGGGGGGGGGGGGGGGGGGGGGG
>CAYWBA010000292.1:0-4330 GCA_964455955.1 uncultured Planctomycetota bacterium
GGCAACCGCTCGAAATGCAACAAGGGAAATGGACGCTACCCCGAAGGACAAGGCCGCCTTGGGAGCCCAGGCTCTGGGCAGGGAGGTATTTGTCGCATACAACATCGGGAACTCGGAGGTTGTACTTGCTGAGGAGCTGCCAGAGGGCTCCTGGCAGTGTATCTTCGACTCGGAGGCTGACCAGTATGGCGGGCTGGGGCTGATTTTCCCCGAAGAGCTCACAGAGGCTGCCCAGACTCGCGTTATGAGCGTTCCACCCTGGGCGTTTGCAGTCTACACACGTGAAAAGACCGGTAGCTGACGATACTACCGGTCTTTACGGGCGAGTTCGACAGAGCCGCTGTCTGCCATAAATCCTACTTTTTCAAGACTTCAGACACCTTTTTCAAGAGCCTGGTCGCGTTGGTGTCATTGTAGTAGCTGCCGCTGAATCTTTTCTTGACTTCTTCCTCGATATTCTCGAGATGTTTGTTATCCTTCCTGAATGTATCCTTTTGCTCTTGTATGGCTTCAAACCACTTCTTCAGTTTGGGCTCAAGTTTTTCGGCAAGAGACCGCGCTTCCGGGTCTTTGCCGAGAGCGCGGTAATGCTCTAACAGCCTAAGACTGAATGGCCACAGGAGCGCCAGGACAGAATGGTTTTGCTCGAAGAAAGTTTGGACATCTTGGCGTGCACCGAATTGGTCCACTACTTTTCTCCAAAAACTCAACTTCCCGAAGAGGGTTTTGGTAATCTTCTCCAAGTAAGTGACAGCCTTTTCCGTGTTGCCTGAAAGCTCGTGTAGCTTGGCGAGCTCAATGTAGCAGCCGAACCACCCGCCGCGGCCTACCCAGCACTGCAACCTTTTTTTGTCTTCTACGAGTCTTTCAAATATCTTGATTTCCTCTTCAATCGCAATCTCGGGGTTGTAGGTTATTGAGATATCCTGGCTTGGCTCAAGTTTTTCGCACTCCCAGCGCACGGATCTGTTATCCTTTGAGGGCTTCCAGTGATTGCAGGAACGCAGATTCTTGTTCGTCAGGCCGTTTGTAAGTTTGAGCTCAACAACCACCTTGCCTATCGGCCCGTTCCAGGGAGCGCCAGTCTTAAGGATGTAGCCAGTGCGCACAGCTCTCATTTTTCCCTCTTCACCCTTGGGATTTAAGCCTACCCAGCCTCCATCCTGGCTCGTGATATCACGGTCGTATTCTCTCTCCGTCTCGACGTAGTAGGAAACCTCCACAGTGTGTTTCTCGTTCCCTGCAAACTCCATATCCCAGACGAGCCAGTAAGTATACCACACCTGGCCTTTTAGTTCGCCTTTGCCCTCTGCTATCTTTCCGCCTCCCCTTGCAGGCTCTTCGCCTTTTCCCGTAAATGAGGGCCTTCCGCCTTTTCCCGTTTCTCCCGGGGGGCTCGGGGCGCCGCTTCGGCCATCTTTGACCAGTCTCGGGGTAACTTCAATTCCATCTACTTTTGCAGTAAACTCTTTCAGTTCGTCGGCGTAATAGCTTGGGAAGCCAACCTCCAGCTCTGTTGCAGGGCCTTTGTTTTCCAGATAGAAGATAGCGGAGACCCTGGTCAGATAGATGGGGACTTCTACCTCTTCCCATCTATCGTTCCCGAGATACTCCTTCTCGGTCTTTGTTTTTTTCTCTCCCAGAGTGATGACGACCTTCTCCGAGGTCATGGCAATGGTGGTTTTCTCTTTCGAGTTTGGCTTGAGTGTAAGACCTTTGTCAAGCGGGTCCGGGGCAACATCAGCCCGCGCAGTGGCGCACACAAGAAAAAACCAGACCAGAGTTGACAAGCAAATAACCCTCTTCATTACTTTCTCCTTTCCTTTTGACTGCAAGGTTTCCCTCCTTTGTTACTGGTGTAGACAGATTCAGTGGCATTTTATTGGGAAACTTTTGAAATTATTTCTCTTTTTCGAGTGTGCGGAGAGAATTGAGGACTTTTGAGAGCGTTTTTTCTTCAAAATGCTCACTCGCGGCGGTAACAGCATAAGACTTTACTTGTTGAGAGAGTATGGTAAGCACTTTGCCGGAAGGGAGCATCTTTTTGGTCAGTTTTCCTGCTACAGGCTTTGGGGCGGGTGCCTGGAAGATGGAAAGAGACCGTTCGTTTCCCGCAAATGTCATCTGGACAACGTTCGTTTCCTCTATCATACGCGCTTCTTCAAGTATGAGCCCTTCCGGGAGGTAATCGGGATAGAGTAACGGGAAGGGAAGAAACTTCTGGAAGCGGCGCACCGCACTTCTCGGCTGACGCGGTTCTTCGGGTTCCCGGCCTTTCATCCCGGCTTTTGCGCCTTCAGACAGATCCTCTGGTTTCCTCGCAAGCTCTATTCTTTCTGCCGGTTTTCGCTGCGCTGCCTGCAGGTGCGCGGTCGCGTAGTCCACCGGCTGGACCGCGGGTGTAACTGGCGGCGCCACCACCGGGGCTTTCGGAGTGAAGAGGCGCGCAGTTACAACCAGTAGGATAGCAGCCGCTGCCGCCAGGGGCAGGAGGCGCCACCATCTTATTAGCTTTTTGTGGTCTGCCCGGAGCAGTGCTTCCAGTCGTGCCAGTCTCTTGGCAGAAGGGGCGACGCAAGGCTTGAACTTCAGGTTTTCTTCTGCGAACTCGAGGGTTGCTACCATAGATGCGCAATCGGGGCAGGTTTCAAGGTGCTGGCGCACATCTTCATATTCCTCTGGCGCGAGTTCTTCTGCCACGTAGAGCGGCAATCTCCATTGAAAGTCTTGACAGGACATCTTTTTACCTTTGCTCCACAAGCTCTCTCAGACTTTCGAGTTCCACTTTCATAGCTTTAAGTGCCTCGTGTATCCGGTAGCCTACAGTGCCTATCGGTTCGCCTGTTACTTCTGCGATCTCCTTGTAGGACAGCCCGTTGAAATAGCGCAGCAGAACCGCCTCTTTCAAACCGGGCGGAAGGCTCTGGACAACTTTTTTTATCGCCATCCCGGCTTCGCGCAGTTCTATTTCTCTGTCCGGGTTTTCCCCCGCATCTTTAAGGGATTGAGCAGAGAATTCAACCATCTGCTCTTCGTTTGAGAAGGGAGTTGATTCTTTCTTTTTCGCAAGGAAGTTGATGCAGAGATTGCGTGTGATGGTATATATCCAGGTTGAAGACTTTGACGCGCCTGCAAAATTTCTTGCCCCTTTCAGGATACGCACGAAGACATCCTGGAAGATGTCCTCAGCCTCAAACCTGTTGCCGGTAAAGCTGACAATATAGCTCAGGAGCGGCACTTCATATTTCTCGGCAAGCAGCCCCAGGTTCCCGGTCCTGCCGGCCTTGCACTGAAATATTATTTCGGTATCTTTGCCCACTTTGTCCTTCAGGTATTCAAACCGTTATCAATAGTTAGACAGGCGAAATCAGATTATCTTGGCGGAAAGTCCCTTTTCAAGCAAATTCATCTGTCACCGAGACAGGTCTTCCACCTGAAATGGATTAGGCTTGAACTCAACCATGTTGTTTTGTAACATGAGCGGCTCAAGAGGTCTGTGGTTGTATCGCGAGAATCATTTTTGAAGAGTTCTTAGGGAATCGGAGGTACAAATGGCAGGGGTGCTCGGGGAAGTTTTAACTGAGTTTAGCTACGAACCGGTGAAAGTAGAGCGCGGATACGCGGGTCAGACACTTTATGTCAACCTCGGCGACCGGGCTATCAAGACAAAGCCTGTGACTGAAGAAATGAAGGAGAAGTTCACCGGCGGGAAAGGCTTTGACCTCTGGCTCATGTGGCAGGCTATCCCCGGCCCTATTGACTGGCGCGACCCGGTCAATGAAATATGCATAGCAAGCGGCCCTCTTGGCGGCACGACCTCATATCCGGGTTCCGGGAAGAGCATTGTCACGGCAATCTCGCCTACGACGCAGAGCGTAATAGATTCCAACGTGGGAGGCCACTTCGGCCCGCTTCTGAAATTCGCGGGATTTGACGCTCTTGAAATCCAGGGCAAATCCGACCGCGAGGTTGTGGTTTTCGTTGACGGGGTCAACCACGTGGTAAAGATTCTTGATGCAGGCAGCCTGCCTGCGGACAGCCATCTTGTTTCGGAACAGCTTACCGGCGAGCTTGCCGGTGAAGAGGGGCCTCGCAGCATATCAGTTGTTTCCGCAGGCTCGGCTGCGGACCATGCCCTTATAGGGTGTCTGAACTTCTCATGGTATGACCCGAAGAGGGGTGTTACCCGGATGAAGCAGGCAGGCCGCGGCGGCACCGGGACTGTCCTGCGTGACAAGAAGGTCCGCGCGCTCGCAGTTAAATACGCCGGCGTTGACGCTGCTTCAAACAACCCGGTTGACGCGGCCCGCGTTCGCGAGTGGGGCTCTTC
>CAYWBA010000293.1:0-4320 GCA_964455955.1 uncultured Planctomycetota bacterium
TTCGGACTTTTTCTTGCTCTGCTGATACTTGTATTTCCCGTAGTCCATTACCTTGCAAACCGGCGGGTCTGCATTGGGCGCGACCTCGACAAGGTCGGCACCTTCTTCTTGCGCCCGCGCGAGCGCTTCCTCCAACGGAACCACCCCCAGCTGCGTCCCGTCCGGCCCGATAAGCCGGACCTCGCGCGCCTTAATCTGTTCGTTAATTCGAGGTGCCTTGATACCTCTCCCTCCTTTTCCTAACGCCTCGAAGCTTCCCGTTCCTTAAGCCTTATCAGGAAGTCCTCCAGCTTCATGGAACCGAGGTCGCCTCCCGGCCTGGCCCTTACCGAAACAGTGCCGTTTTCGACCTCCCGGTCACCAACTATAAGCATGTACGGAACTTTTTCAAGCTCTGCATCGCGGATTTTTGCGGAAAGCTTTTCGCGCCTGAGGTCGCTTGCGGCCCTTACCTCAGCCTCCGCGAGCTTTGCTGCCACCTCGCTGACATAATCGTTCTGCCTGTCGGTTATCGCAATAACCTCGGCCTGGACAGGTGCAAGCCAGAGCGGGAAGTCGCCCGCGTAGTGCTCAATAAGCCCGCCGATAAATCGCTCCATCGAGCCAAGCACAGTCCTGTGAACCATAACCACCCTGTGCTCGGCCCCATCAGCCCCGACGTAGTTGACATCGAAGCGCTCAGGCATGTTGAAGTCCACCTGGATAGTCGGCCCCTGCCATTCCCTGTCAAGGGCGTCAAGGAGCTTTATGTCTATTTTCGGCCCGTAAAAAACCCCGCCGCCCGGGTCTGTCTCCCAGTCAAGCCCGAAACGTTCCGCAGCTTCCCGCAGCCTGGAAAGCGCCTCTTCCCAAACCTCTTCGCTCCCCATCGCCTTTTCAGGCCGGGTCGCTATGCAGGTCTTGTAACGATAGCCGAACGACTTCATCATGAAGTCAGAAAGCTCAATCACGCCGTAGACTTCATCAACAAGCTGCTCCGGAGTGCAGAATATGTGTGCGTCATCCTGGGTAAATCCCCTGACGCGCAGCATGCCGTGAAGCACGCCGCTTCGCTCATACCTGTAAACAGTGCCAAGCTCGGCATACCTGACGGGAAGCTCCCGGTAACTGCGTTTGTGGGTCTTGTATATCATTATGTGGCCCGGGCAGTTCATCGGCTTGAGCCTGAAAGGCTCCTTGTCTATCTCCATGGGGCCGTACATGCTTTCAGCGTAATTCTCAAGGTGCCCGCTTATGTGGTACACTCTTTCACTTGCAATATGCGGGGTGTAAACGAGGTCGTAGCCGCGCTTCAGGTGCTCTTTGACCCAGAAATCCTCTATTATGTGGCGGACCATGGCGCCTTTGGGGTGCCAGTGAATCAGCCCGCTCCCCACTTCCTGGTGCACGCTGAAAATGTCCAGCTCCTGCCCGAGCCTTCGGTGGTCGCGCCGTTTCGCTTCCTCAAGCCTTCTCAGGTATTCGTCAAGCTCCTTCTTCTTCACGAACGCTGTGCCGTAGACCCGCTGCAGCATGCGGTTCTTCTCATCACCCCGCCAGTAAGCGCCCGCAAGGGAAAGAAGCTTGAAGTGCTTGATGCGCCCGGTGCTCGGCAGGTGGGGCCCGCGGCATATATCCACGAAATCCCCGTGCTTGTACATCGTTACTTTCTCATCGGGAATCTCTTGGAGAATCTCGACCTTGAGGTCCTGGCCGCTGGCGCGCATTTTCTCAACCGCCGCATCCTTCGAGATTTCTGTTCGCTCAAATGGAATGTCCTGCGCCACAATCTCCAACATGATTTCTTCCAGCTTCGGCAGGTCTTCTGGCGAAAGCTGTTCCTGCAGGTCGAAATCGTAGTAAAACCCGTCCGCTATTGCCGGGCCGATAGCAAGCTTGGCGGATTTCCGCAGCCGCGTCACTGCGTCCGCCATGACGTGGCTTGCCGAGTGGCGAAGGACCTCAAGACCCTCAGGCGAATCTTCAGTCACAATTTCAAGCGCGACGTCTTTATCAATCAGCGTCGAGAGGTCACTTACAACGCCGTCAAGCTTTGCCGCCACCGCATCTTTCGCCAGGCGCGGACTTATCTCCTCCGCGACCTTCTGCGCCATCACTGGCGCCTGGTATTCCAACTCAGACCCGTCTAACAGTTTTATCTTAATCATAGTCCTCAATGATGTATCTAAGACTGCACAGGGAAAGCCCTTCGGCAGAACCGAGCATACTACAGTCCGCCGCAACTCCTGTCAATAGAAAACGTGGCGGAGAGCATTGCAGCCGGGACATCATTTCTCCCCTCCTCGCGGCGTTGGACCGGGCGTGCGCCTGCCTGGCCTGAACCTGTCGCTCCTCGGGCTAGGGCCGCGTTCCCGCCGCGTCCTGCGCGCCCTCCCAATACCCTTGTACTCTTCTTCGCTCAGCATAGCCTTGAGCGTTTCACCCATCTTCTGGTTTATCTCGCGGGTCTTTTCCGAAATCTCCCGCCTAACCTCAGGCGTCATCTCCTGCCCCTTATAGCTGCTATAAACATCCTCTACCTGAGACATCTCCTGCCTGAAGACCTCCAGTACCTGCTCTTTCTTCTGTTCGTCCCAGTTGAACTTGCGGGCAACCTTGTCCAGATATTTCTCCCGCTGCTTCATCTGGTCCCTCTGCATTCTTGTGAATTGTCCATGCCGCTCGTCGCGCTTGAGCTCTTCCGTCAGCTCAGCAACCAGTTGCTTCAGGCCCTCTCTGTCAAGTCCGCCAGATAGATGTGCTGCTGAAGGTTCACTTCCACCAATGGCGTGTACCTGTCTCTGGAGCTGGTCTATTTTCTTCGCCTGCTGTCCTATCAGTTCTTCTAACTCCTTTTCGTATTTCTGCCTCAGAATCTCTACATCACCCTTAAGCGCTAACATCTCGTTTCCCGGCAGCTCGACAGTTCCTGCGCCCCGCGCTCCTTCCTGAACGGCTGGTCCCTGTATCACCGAATACGCTCCGAACGTGACTCCCGCCAGGGCTGCAACAACCAGTATAACTATTAGAACCTTCATGTCTCCCTCCCCGTACTTGCCAGACTGAGTCCTGACATTTTACACTCCGGGATGCTCTGAGTCAACAGGCGAAGCGGTACAATTGTCGCCTTTCTCCCATGCTCGAAACATCTCAAGAGAGACCCGTCCCCGCCTCCAACCTCCCTGCGGGATACGAATGTGCGAAATTTACAAATCATCACTGGCCCCAACATCCACTTACGCAAGAATGCCCCAAAGTCCCCTTTGCGTAAAGACTTATTTCTCAGATAGATGCCGTGAACTGCCCGTGAATCCGATTGACGCAAGTCGAAAAACATATGTATAGTTTCTTGTAAATTTTTTGAAGTGGTTAGAAAATGGCTGCAAGGTGGGGAGCAGCCGCGACTTAGACAGAGCGACCGCATGGCATCAGAGGGGGCGTTTTTACATAACATCTTGTCACACTGTAAGTTACATTGTTTTCAACCGCAGATACACGCGGATTAACACGGATATTCTTCAAAATACAGTTCGTAAGCCTCAATCTGTGTTTATCAGTGTTCACCTGTGGTTCCTTAAATTACACGCGCTGCAAGGCTGAGCCTTGACGCAATAAACCCGCTACTTTGACCTAACTTCTATCAACTTTGTTCTTACCACAAGTCACTCACCGTTTTGCATCCAGATTCAATCTGGCGGCTAAACATGCGGCTTTGCCGCCATTGGCTATTGCCTCCTGGCTCTCTTCTTAGTTTCCGGCTATTGGCTCTTGCCTATTGCCTCTTGCCTCTAAATCATCTAACACCTGAGCAGTCGGAATATTCCGGAAAAGTTGAGATTTTCTTGTGAAAGTTTAGCCGTGTCTTTCATCCGGCGGCCTACCCGGCGGACAAGCCTGCCGGCTAAATCTTGCAGCGCTTGCTTTGGGGTGCACTTTGCGGTATAATACAGGTGAAATGAAAAAGGTATTCTACGTACTGACAATGGTACTGCAGGTATGGCGCGGAAACAAAACAGCAATGATAGTATGATATTGGGCAGGAGACAACATATGCAAACAAGAAGAGTATGGTTAGCTTTAATTCTCACTCTTGTGGTGGGAGGATGTTTTGGTGCTCAGATACGAGGGCCAGGGGGGCGTATGCTGCCAAGGGATAAGCAAATTCTCCAAGGAATCGAGGCTGTTCTGCGGAATGATGACACTGATAAACTATTTGATATTGGGTCTCGAATAGCGACGTTTCTTGAAGAACGCCTTATATTCGAGACAGATCCAGTCAGAGCTCATAATTTGGCTCAATACTTAAGCTATATAGGGGACCACAGGTCTATCGAGGTGCTG
>CAYWBA010000294.1:0-4317 GCA_964455955.1 uncultured Planctomycetota bacterium
CGAACGCACCGACATCCTCGCGCCGCAGCTCAAAAGCCACCCCGAGCTCGTTTGCACCGGCGTGGCAAAACCCGGCATCGCTGCCCGAGCTCCTCCGCAGCATGTGGTCAACGTGGCAGGCTGTGATTTGGAGACTGAGCTTTCCCGACTCGACCAGTCTGTGCAGAACATCAAGCAGGCACAGCGAGTCCGGCCCACCCGAGAACGCAACCACAACCCCACTCCTATCAGCAATTCCGCATTTCCTGAGACATTGCAGCACTTTCTCTTCAACGTACAGATTCATAGAAACCAATTATAACACTCTTTCTTCAAAACATCAACCTCACCCCCTGCTTGCGATGCAACTGCCGGTGTGCTATAATACATCAATGCCGTTCAGGAGGGAGTAGAGAGTAGAACAGTAGAACGCTGAATTTCTCCTCACAACTATCTACTGCTCTACTTACTTGAAAATCGGAGATTTTCACAGTGGGTCAGGCAGACCTGATTCTTAACAACGCCAAAGTATTTCGCTACGGGCAGCCGCTGCTTGAAGGTGCCGCAGTCGCCGTGAAATCAGGCAAGATAGATGCAGTGCTATCAAAAGATGATGCTGAATCTTTTAGAGGCCAACACACCGAGGTTATCGAGCTTGGCGGGAGGGTACTGCTTCCTGGATTCTGTGACTCGCATCTGCACCTTGCCCCTTTCGGACGCAGCCTGCGATGCTTAGACCTCGCAGGCGCGAAGAGCCTCCCGGAAGCGCTCCAAAGAATAAGAGATGCCCTGCCCCGGTTCGAAAACGAGCCATGGATACTGGGCCGGGGCTGGGACCAGAATCTGTGGGGCGAGGCGGGCAGCGCCCGCGGGCAAGAGAACTTTGACTATGGTCTTCAGGGCCCACCTGGAGCTCAGGGGAAATCAGCAGCCTTGCCTGCCGGTGCTACCGGCCCGAGCCGAGGCGACCTTGACAGCGTGGTTGGCGAAAAGCCGGCCGCGCTATCAAGCAGGTGCGGCCACCTGGTATGGTGCAACTCAGCCGCACTGCGCGCAGCGGGAATAACGAGCGGAACCCCCGAGCCGCCGGGCGGGGTAATTGAGCGGGACGAGCACGGCGAGCCGACCGGGATTCTCAAGGAGGAAGCGGTACGTCTCATAAAAGATGCCGCCCCGCAGCCGGACACAGCTTCCACGAAAAAAGACATCCTCGCAGCCCTGCGCGAAGCGCACAGGCTTGGTGTAACCTCCGCAGTCACGATGGCTGCACCTGTGGAAGTGGGGGCGCTGCGCGAGCTTGAGAAAGAAGGCGCTCTTGCGCTCCGGGTCAGTGCCTATGTGGAGTACCCGGGGAAGGCAGGGCTTGAGCAAATCAGGGAACTCGGGAGGAGTCTTTGCGCCGGGGACTGGTTTTCCCTCTGCGGCCTGAAGCTTTACGCAGACGGAAGCCTGGGCGGGCAGACGGCATATATGTTTGAGCCGTATGAGGGTTCCCAAAACCGGGGCGTGCCTGTGACCTGCGGGGAAGAGCTCAAGGAGCTTGTCGTTCTCGCAGGCAAGGAAAACGTGCCGTGCGCGATACACGCAATCGGCGACCACGCAGTTGCGGACGCACTCTCGGCGATTGAAGAATCACGGGATGTAAATCCGGACTTGCGCCACAGGATAGAGCACGCGCAGCTTATAAGAAGCACCGATTTGGAACGCTTTGCGAAAGGGCTCGTCATTGCGAGCATGCAGCCTGTTCATATCTTCGGCGATATGGATACGGCACAGCGATACTGGGGCAAGAGATGCGAGTGCGCGTTTGTAATCAAGAGCCTTCTTGAGACCGGGGCAAGGGTTGCGCTCGGCACAGACTGCCCTATCGAGCGGCTCGACCCAATGCTCGGGCTGTTTGCAGCCTGCGTTAGGGAGCCTGAAGGCGCAGGCCGGCCATGGCATCCAAGCCAGCGAATCGGGCTTGCACAGGCACTGTGGTGCTACAGTGCAGAGGGCGCACATGCCGTGGGTGCGGACAACCGGCGCGGAACAATCTCGGCAGGAATGGATGCAGACCTGATTGCAGTGAGGCCGGATTTTCTCAACATGGAGCTTCGCCAACTGCTTTCAACAGAAGTTGAACTTACAGTCATCGGCGGGCGTACCGTTCACAATCAGCTCTGAGGTTTCGGCAATGATACTGTAGTTTGGTTCTGGAAAAAGACTTGCGGCCGTGCGCCGCTCTGCTATAATACCGGGACTTTTTACTAACCAACAAAGGCGTGGGGGTGCATTGTGGACTTTCTTTACTACATCCTGATGCAAGGAGCGGAGGCGGGGAAGCAGGCAGCCGGGGAAGCCAAGGAGGCTCCGGCCGAAGGCAGCCCTTTTTCTCTCCTTTTTCTGTTTGTAATCCTTTTCGGCATAATGTATGTTTTTCTGATTCTGCCTCAGAAACGGCGCGAGAAGAAGCACCGCGCGCTGCTTTCCGAGCTCAAGAAAAACGACCACGTGGTCACTGCGGGCGGGGTTCACGGCGTCGTCATGTCGGTTAAAGAAGGCTCTGCCGTACTCAGGATAGATGAAGCAAAAGATGTCAAGATCAGCGTGGCGCTCAGCTCGATTTCCCAGGTGCTCAAGAAAGAGGACCAGGGAGCAGATTAAGATAAATCCTCTTGGCTGACGGTGAAGGGGCCGGAACTACTATGGAAAAGCACTCTGCGCTGAAATTCACTTTTATAGGCATTCTTGTGGCACTGTGGCTGCTGTTCTTCTACCTGGCAGGTATAAATCTCGGCCTTGACCTGCAGGGCGGATTTGAGCTCCTGTACCGGCTCGAGGCAAAACAGGGCGAGTATCAAGAATCAGACCCCAGGGACCTCACTATCGAGGTTATTCAGAAGCGAATTGACTCGCTGGGTCTGAAGGAAATCCGTGTTTACCCCTTTGGCCGCGAGCACATAATTATTGACCTGCCGGGTGGAAGCGAGGTTGAGAAAGAGCAGACCAAGAAGATTGTTGAGCGAATGGGCATACTCTGGTTCGCGCTCATTGACAAGCAAAAGACAGCCGAGACCTACGGCCCTCACGAGTTCAGTGAAGAGGAGATAGAGGATGTAAAGAGGCAGGAAGCGATAGTCAACAAAGAAAACGAGAAGCGCATAGCCGAAGGCAAAAAGCCGCTGGTGCCGCAGAAGCAGGTTTTCCCGTTTGTCAAGACAAACGAGAAAGGCGAGGAGATAAAGCGGTCTCCGACTATTATTGACAACACTGACCGGGTAAGCGGGAGCCACCTTTCGAGAGTTTACTCGACTGTGGACAACCTGCGCAGGCCTGCGGTGGGCTTTGATTTCAACCCGCAGGGCGCAAGTCTTTTCAGCCACCTGACCCGCGAGGACAACCACAAACGGCACCTGGCGATAATCCTCGACGGGGCGGTGCAGTCCGCACCTGTGATACAGGCAACCATAAGCAAAAGCGGCATTATCGAGGGCACCTTCAGCCGCGAAGAGGTACGCCAGCAGGTAATCATACTTAAGAGCGGTTCCCTGCCCACCAAGCCGGTGCTTGACAGGGAGTTCTCGCTCGGGCCCATGCTCGGCGAGCGCGCGATAAGGCGCGGCGTTGTGGCGATAATCATCGCACTTGGCGCGGTAATTGTCATTATCGGCGCCTACTACCTGGCCGCGGGCATGATTGCCAACCTTGCGCTTATAATCAACATGATACTTATTATAGGCTCACTCGCAGCGTCGGAGGCCACCTTTACACTGCCGGGCCTCGCCGGCCTTGTCCTCACCATCGGCATGGCGGTGGATGCCAACATCCTGATATTTGAGCGAATACGCGAGGAAAAGGCCAAGGGCAAATCCATCAGGCAGGCAACGGAAACAGGTTTCGCAAGGGCGTTCTGGACTATTTTCGACGCGAACGTCACAACGCTTATTACCGCCCTTATCCTTCTGTGGGCCGGTACAGGCCCGATCCGGGGCTTTGCGGTAACACTCTCCATCGGCATCCTGTGCTCCATGTTCTGTGCGCTCTTTGTCACCCGCGCATTCCTCGGCTTCCTGATTGACAAGCGCGTAGTCAAAGAGCTCAAGATGCTCCAGATACTCAAAGAGCCCAAGCTCGGGTTTGTCAAGGCACGCCATGTTGTTTTCACCATCTCCATGATTGCGATAGTGGGCGGTCTCGCGATCTTCTTCAGACGCGGGCCTGAGAAGTACGGGATAGAGTTTACGGGCGGCAGCCTTTTTGAGATAAGCCTCAGGGAGCCCGAGCCAATCGGACAGGTGAAGGAAACGGTCAAGAAGATAAATGGGCTCAAGGATGCTGAAGTTGTGGCGACATACC
>CAYWBA010000295.1:0-4312 GCA_964455955.1 uncultured Planctomycetota bacterium
TTATACACGTTAGAGTCGGGGCGGGCAAGGGAGTTAAAAGTTCAAAGTGATAAATTCAAAGTTGCAATGTAAAATTCAAAATTGAAGCGTGTCCAGCCGACAATTTGAAATTTTGAACTGCAATTTTGCATTTACTGTTCCGCGCCGCAGGCGGCGCGGCTAAACGCCCGCGGGTTGAAGCCCGCGGCTTGCATCCGCCGTGAACGGCGGGGGTTCATTCCGGGGGTGTAAAACCCCCGGCTTGTTTCCGGAACACTTCCGCGTTGCGGCGGTGGACAGCGGGGCTGCGGTTTTATATCTTGCTTGATTCAGGGGGTTAAGATAAGTACAATCAGGGATTATAGCCATGCGGAGATGCGTAAGCGATGGCAGATGTAGAAGTTGCCTTTTTGTGGCACTACCACCAGCCCGACTATCGCGAACCAGCTACGGGAGAAGCGCTGCTTCCGTGGGTCCGGCTCCACGGGGTAAAAGATTACTACGCGATGGCGAAAATCGCCGCCGAATTCCCCGAAGTCAAGCTGAACTTCAACCTTGTCCCCTCAATGCTTGACCAGATTCTGCAAATCGCCGACGGGGGGAAAGACGCTTACCTGCAATGCTCACGCAAAGCAGCCGCCGAGCTGACGGAGGAGGAGCGGGCTTTCCTGCTGAAGGAATTCTTCAGCGTGAACTGGCGAACGCTGGTCGAGATGTTCCCGGGATACAGGGAGCTTCTCGAACTGAGCGGGAAGAAAAAAGGGGAACCCGCCGGCGAGGCGCTGAGGCGCTTCGGCGAGCAGGAGCTGCGCGACCTGCAGGTCTGGTTCAACCTTGTGTGGTTCCACCCTTACAGCAGGGAAAAGGAAGAGCTTGTAGCGGAACTGATAACTAAAGGCAGGGGGTTCACGGAAGAAGAGAAAAACCAACTGCTGGACTTGCAACTGAAACTGCTCAACGAAGTAATACCGCTTTACCGCCAGCTCGCCGATTCAGGGCAGGCGGAGCTTACCACTTCGCCGTACTATCACCCGATAATGCCGCTTTTGTGCGATGTGGAAATCGCGCACGAGGCGATGGCCGGCGCGCCGCTGCCGCTGGATTTCCCGAGGGTCCCGGAAGATGCAGCCACACAGATGCGAAAGGCGGTCGAGAGGCACGGCGAGCTTTTCGGCGCCAGGCCGCGCGGATGCTGGCCCTCGGAGGGTGCTGTAAGCACGCAGGTGATAGAGGTACTAACGAACGCAGGGATTGAGTGGTGCGCAACGGACGAGGAGATTCTTGCCGCAACTCTTTCGCGCTCCGGCAAGCATGTGCGGCTGGACGGCCCGGACCGCGGGAGCCTGCTTTACCGAGCCTACCGCGCGGATTCCGGCCGCCGCTCGGTGAAGGTCATCTTTCGCGACCACTACCTCTCGGACCTGATAGGTTTCACCTACTACACGTACGAGCCCAAGGCCGCGGCGGCCGACTTCATAAACCACCTGCACCGCATAGCCGACATTGCATCGGGCAGCGGGCCCGGCACCTGGATTGTGCCGGTAATCCTTGATGGCGAAAACCCGTGGGAAGCTTACGCTGGAGGCGGACTAACTTTCCTGCGCGAACTCTACGGCCTGCTGAGTGTTTCCAAACGCGTGCGGACAACGAGGGTGTGCGATTACCTTGAGAATGCCGAGCCCCAGATGCTGAACGGGCTTTTTCCAGGCTCCTGGATTGGGCACAACTTCAAAGTGTGGATAGGGGAAAAAGACAACAACAAGGCATGGGACTACCTTGGCCGCGCCCGCAAGGTGCTGGCCGCCTCTGGCGGAACCGTTTCAGAAGAAGCGCGCAAGGCCGCCTGGGAGCAGCTTTACAAGGCCGAGGGGAGCGACTGGTTCTGGTGGTACTCGCAGCAGCACAGCAGCCCGCACGACGAGTTCTTCGATGCCCTTTTCCGGGGCCATCTCAAAAGTGTTTACGAGACAATCGGAAAGGAAGTGCCTGTATTCTTGCAGGAACCTATTGTGGAGGGGGGCAAGGCGTTCTATACTGACCCGTACGCCCTGCTGGATGTTCGCATTGACGGCCGGAGGTCCGACTATTTCGAATGGCTCTGCGCCGGGCATTACGACCCGGCCCACGACCAGGGCGCAATCGCGCGTCCGGCCGGCTCGGCAGTAAAGGAGATTCATTTCGGTTTCGATGTGGAAAACTTCTACCTGCGGATTGACCTTGCCGGCGACGCAACCGAGCTTGCGGGCGCAAGCTTCGTGCTTGATTTTGTGGAGCCCCGGCCTGTCGAGCTCAAGGCGGAATCGCTGCGTGAGGGGGCTCTGCGAGCAGGCGGCAAGGCGGTCGGCAGAATGGCGGCGGCGAAGTTCGTCGAGCTGTCAGTCCCGTTCGCCGAGCTCCAGATTGAACCGGGGCAGCGGGCCAGGTTCCAGCTTGAGTTCAGTTCGCCTGACGGCATGGCAGAAAGGCTGCCTTTTTCAGGCCCCATAGCATTCGCCGCCCCGACGGAGAATTTTGACCTGGTGCAATGGCAGGCATAACTCTACACCCTTAGGAGAAGCACCAAATGCCCGAACTGCGCAAAGACCCGATTATCAGGCGGTGGATTATTATTGCAAAGGAGCGGGCCAAGCGGCCATCCGACTTCAGGCGCAAGGCAACCGTGGAGGATGATGCCTTCTGCCCGTTCTGCGAAGGGAATGAGGACAAGACTCCCCCGGAAATACTCGCATATCGAAAGGCAGGCACCAAGCCGAACATGCCCGGATGGCGCGTCAGGGTCATTGCCAACAAGTTCCCCGCCCTGCGCATAGAGGGAGACCTGGACAAGCGGGGCCTCGGGATGTACGACGCCATGAACGGCATCGGCGCACACGAGGTGATAATAGAGACGCCCAGGCACCACCGTTCCTCCTCCCCGCTTGCAGTTGAAGAGCTCCAGGAGGTTATCTGGGCCTACCGCGACAGGCTTGTGGACCTCAAGCGCGACAGGCGGTTCGTTTACGGGATGGTATTCAAGAACGTCGGGCGCGAGGCCGGCGCATCGCTTGCACACACGCATTCCCAGATTATCACCACCCCCTTCGTTCCCATCAGGATAGCCGAGGAAATCCGCGGTTCAAAGAATTACTACTCCTACCGCGGGCGCTGCATTTTCTGCGACATGATAAGGGAAGAGCTTGCCTTCGGGGAAAGAGTAGTTGTTGAGACCTCGGAGTTCGTATCTTTCGGCCCGTTTGCTTCGAGGTTCCCTTTCGAAACCTGGATAGTGCCAAAGCGGCACATTTCCCACTTCGAAAACTCGCCCAAGCAGGTAATTGACGATTTCGCCGAGATTCTTAAGAAAACAATCACCAAGCTGGAAGTAGCACTCGAGCAGCCGCCGTACAATTACCTCATACATTCCGGCCCGTTCGACAGCGAATACCTCAACGAATACCACTGGCATCTGGAGATAATTCCAAGGCTTACCAAGACCGCGGGTTTCGAGTGGGGTTCCGGCTGCTACATCAACCCCGTGACCCCGGAGGATGCATCCAAATACTTGCGCGAAGTAGAGTGTTAGCATGCGGGAAACGCCGCGCGCGCCTTAACTTGCAGCACGAAAGGACAGGACATTGAAGATAATACTGGTTTCACCCGAGGTAGTGCCGTTCGCAAAGACAGGCGGCCTGGCGGACGTGTCCGGTGCACTGCCCCTCGCCCTCGCCGAGCTCGGCCATGACGTATGCGTGTTCATGCCTCTTTACCGGCATGTTCTGGACAACAGGGAAAAGCACGCCTACGAGGTAAAGCAGACAGGGGTTGAAGTGTCGTTTGCGGTTTACCACCGGCTGCAAAAAGGTATTGTATTGAAAAGCGCCTTTCCCAAAACGGACGTGCCGGTTTACTTTATCGAACACGACAGGTACTTCTACCGCAGGGAGCTCTACGGCGGCGCCCAGGGTGCCTACCACGACAACTCCGAGCGATTTGCCTTCTTCTCGCGCGCCGTCCTCGAGGCGGTATCCCAGCTCAAGCTGGAACCTGATGTCTTCCACGTCAACGACTGGCAGAGCGCGCTGATACCTGCGCACCTCAAGACCACTTACGCCAACGACCCTGTGCTAAGCAAGGCTGCTACACTCCTCACCATACACAACCTGGCCTATCAGGGCATGTTCGAGCAGTGGCACATGAACCTTACAGGACTGGGATGGCATCTTTTCAACTGGAGGCACCTCGAGTATTACGGCAAGGTCAACTACCTCAAGGGCGGCATAACATCCGCCGACCTGATAAATACCGTCTCCAGGAAGTACGCCCGGGAAATTCAGACTGAAGAATACGGGGCCGG
>CAYWBA010000296.1:0-4308 GCA_964455955.1 uncultured Planctomycetota bacterium
GCGCGGCGCACCCCGCGCTTCCCAAGCACCGGGTCGTTCAGGTTCATCATGATTTTGAGCACCCAGTTGCCCGGGCCTCTTACAATCTTGTATTTGGGGTCATTCGAAAACTCGCCAATCGCGTCGAGCTGGCGTGTCCAGAAAGACAGGCCGTCTATGTCTCCTTTCTTCAGAGCGAGAAGGGGGTCTCCCACCGCCACGAATTCGAGTTTCTTTATACGCAGCTTCCCGAAGTAATAGTCTTCGTTTGCGATAAAACTGTATGTGCCATGCTCCTTACTATATGACTCGAACTTGAAGGGACCCGAACCTGTGAAAGCTTCCGGCCCCCCGTGGAAATTGCGGGGATTTTCAACTTTTTCCCAAATGTGACGTGGTATTATCGGTATTGTTCCTGCCACGTTGACAAGGAACGGCGCATACGGATGCGCCAGATGAAATTCGACATGTTTGTCATCCGCCGCGTGCACTTTCCTGATAACGTCAAGGCGACTCCAGGGGAAAATGTGTTTTTTCAAATAATCAATTGTAAAAACCACATCGCCGGTCGTGACAGGCACGCCATCATGCCACAGTGCATTGGGCCGTAAAGTAAAAGTATAAGATTTCATATCCTGCGAAACCTGCCATCTTTCGGCGAGAAGTCCCGTCAGGCCGCTCTTGTCCTTCCAGATAAGGGTGTCGAAAATATAACTCATGTTGATATAGCCTGGTCCGCGAGGGTAAAAGAGGAATGGATTGGGAGCGCCCCAGTCTTCTCCGGCAAGGCGCACGGTTTGCCGTTCTGTCGCGTACTTCTGAGAAGTGCCATACTCACGCAGCGTAAGAAAAACAAACGGGATAACAACGAGCAGGAAGAAACCTGTTAGACAGAATGTCAGTCCGCGCTTCGACACTAAGCGATCCTCCATATCATGAAACCTGTGCGCCCGGTTGTTCTCTCTGTCACTTTGCCTTGTTCGGTTCGGGCTGACAGGTAATCCCGGACAACTTGTCTTACCTGCTGAATCGGCCTGTCAAGGGATTTTGAAAGAAACGTGCTGAAAGAATTCTCCGCCTCTTGAAGTGTCATTTCCCTTTCCCATTGAATGTCCTGAAGCTCAAAACACGGGCTGAAACCCATGGAATACACGAGATTGAAAGGGAATATGATATCACTCCTGAATGTCGGTTTTTCCCTGCCGGCAAGTTGCAACCAGAGGCCTTCGAGCAAAGGTTCCTTGCGCCTGCCCGCCCAGCCTGCGAAGAAGCACCATTCCCTGCTGGCTTTCACGAACTTGAGAAAGGATTCCGGCCCGTTTATGGCTGGCGTCATATTCGCAAAAACAAGGTCGAAAGACTTGGCAAAACCTTCTTTTTCAATATCGAAATCGTGCCAGTTTCTCTCAAGACAGGTAATTCTGTCTCTGAGCGTCGGCGGCGTTTCTTCCTTCATCCTTTCTATCATGGCGCTTGAGAAATCGATGCCAACGATCTCGGCGCCGCGACTGGCGAATGCAAACGCCCATGCTCCCGTTCCGCAACCTACATCGAGAATCCGTATCCCGGGACGGAGTGCCTTCTGTTTCTCCAACAAGCCGATTATGTGTTCCTGCTTGGCCTTACGCCGGTCTCGTCGCCCGGAGTCTGATTCATCATCCTTGCAGTATGTTTTTGCCCTTCTGTCCCAGGTTTCTGCGCACCTGCATGGCGACCAGGGTTCCCTGACGAAATGTCGGCTATGGTTATTCCATTCCTTGATCCAGAACTCTGGTGATAAGGTTTCGCCGCCATCTTTTTTCATGAACCCGACATCCTTCGTAATAACGCAAGTGCTCTTGCATCTGCTTGATTTATGCAAGCCGTTTCCCCGTGGAGCCAAGCGACAACGAGGCGTGCAGAATTCCTTTTTCTCTTCTAAGGAGATTTGTAAGTTTTTCTATCTCCCGGGCGCGGCCTTTTACGAGTATTGTTTCAACACACATGTCATGATCGAGATGAACATGAGTTGTAGCGAGTATGTTTTGATGATGGTCGTGCTGTAGGTCCAGAAGGCGCTCTGACAGCTGCCGCTTGTGATGGTCGAATATCAGTGTTACAGTGCCGATAGCCTCTTCGTTGGATTTCCATTCCTCTTCGACGAAGCGCTTTCGAATCAGGTCTCTAATGAACTCGGAGCGGTTCGCATAGCGATTCTTTGCGACGAGTTTCTGCATCAAATTGTAGAGAGGCTTTTCAATCGACACGCTGAACCTGACGAGATTCGTCATTTCCGACCCTCCGTATTACGTTTTTGAACAATCGTATTATCCACATCCGTCGTAATCTGTCAATCTAAAAATCCTTCGGATGACTTGCGGTAAAAACGAAGTTGATACAGTTATGTCATCGTAAAAGGCGGTGGCGAAGCCACTTTTGTCAGAAGTGCTTGCAGCACCAGGTCCTACCTGCTCCGTGACCTCCCCAATTTACCCGCATCACCTAAAATAAAGAACGCCCATCGAGGTCAGCCCAGTCTATACGCTCTGCAAGAATCTGCAATAGCATTGAATATGAGCCCAAGCTGATTACATTCGCATTTGACCTGCTCATTTGTAGAGGGTATTGTGAGTGTCCCAAGTGTTCCACAATTCTACGAAGTTCCTGCCACAAATTGCCGATACATATAATGAATAAATGTAAAGAAACCTGGCGATGGTTCAGGTAGCTGCACATCTTCGTTTATCGGCGCAATAAACCACGAGATTAGTTTGCCACGGGCGGAATCATACGCCATCGCGTGGTCGTACCGGTCAGGCGGCTTGTTTGCAGGAGATTGTTTTACCCAACTTGTCCTGTTCCATTCCCAGGTGTCGGTGTTAGCCATTACGGTATGATTACCGATTTTCCGGGTGAATAGTCAGTCCCCACGCCATCGCCGTTGCAGAACTTTATTCTGTAGTAGTAAGTACCTGAAGCAGGCACGTTATCTATCACTGCATAGTTCGCCGCGAACGCTTGAATAGTAACAGCGCTGGAGAAGCCTGGATCTGTGTCGCGCTCAATGTAAACGCCTGTAAGTCCTGCGAATGCATTCGGTGGAGATGTTACCACTATCTGCACCTGCAAACTTCCTAAGTCTATCAGGGCGAAATCGCTGTTAGTCGGGTCGTGGACCGCGGTGTAGGCTGTCTCGTCGCTGGACGGATCGCTGTAAGTTGCGCCGATGAAAGCATGAATGTGCCTTGTGTATGGCGTATTCTCGGACAAACCTGTTTCAACCGCAGACACAACATCCGCACCGACCTGAAGTATCATAGAATCTGTCTCATCATGAATTTCATAACCGCCCTCGCCTAAGACATCAGTCCAGTTCCAGGTAATTGCCGTTGTACTCAGGCAGATACCCACGAAGACTGCAGGTGACTCAGGCGGTTGCTGATATTCGTATGCGCCCATATCAACTGTGGCGACACCGTCAGGCGGGTCATCGCCATCCAAGAACCGTGGATTGCCAGCCAGGTCTGTTGTTATCCCGGGTGGGACAAGAGAATCATCCCCTGCGTCAATGCACGGCGAGGTGCTGAGCAGGTGATAGTCTTGGGCAGTTGCATTAACAAACTGCGGGTCGAGACTCTTGCAACTGTTTGGTATCAGCCCTCCGCCGCCTGTAATTGCAAGATTGTCCGGATCAAGGAAGTTGTTGGCGTAGTCACAGTGGTTCAGCGTGATGGTTAGGCTGCTGCTAGTGTGTATCTCATTCCCGGTATTGGTAGCACTGTTATTCCACAGGATACTATTATTCAGTGTAAGGCTGGTGTCATTACAGCAGTGAATGCCGCCGCCAAATGCTGCTAAATTGCCTGAAATGGTGCAATTGGTTATCGTCGGACTGGATTGATCGAAGAGGTAGATTCCGCCGCCGTAATTCAGTGAGGAGTTATTTGCTATCACGCAGTTGACTATCGCAGGACTTGAGGTGTCGTAGCAGGCTATCCCACCGCCATACCAGTCTGCCGAGTTGTTAGTTATAATGCAGTTGATTATGGTGGGGTGGGAATCGTTGGCGACTAAGATCCCGCCGCCGTCGGACATAAAAGCATAGCCCTTCTGGATTGTGAACCCGTCCACGATAGAGTCCTTTGTCTCACCGGCAATCAGGACAAAACCAGGCATGCTACTCTCACAGTCTATAATGCAGTTTTGGGCACCACCTGCTGATTTCAAATGTATCGTCTCGCCGGTAAGGCTTAGTTCCCTGTTTTTCTCCCCTTTGTATGTGCCATCTGCTACCAGAACAGTCCAGCCGTTATCCGCCTTGTCAAGACCGGTCTGGATTGTCTTTACCGC
>CAYWBA010000297.1:0-4301 GCA_964455955.1 uncultured Planctomycetota bacterium
ACCTTCTTGTCGAACCGCGCTTCATCTGCCGTTATGAGATTCAGTATGTGCTCATTTACTTGCTCCTCGGGCTTTGAAATCGAATTCCGAAAGCGAGGTCCTCGAACAGCCAAAAAGGCAATAAAATACATCAACACAAAATAATCATCTTCAGCAGAATCGGGTAGTTCCCTGCTTTCCACAACTCTTCTAACAACTCGTGCTGTTTGTGAATCGAATTCAGCGAATGCTTTTTCTGCAGCATCAATATCAAGTCCGCTAAAGTCAACCCGGTAAAAATCTGTCTCGTTAGCTGCATCCTTTGGCTTGGTCTTCCAGTACTTTAACTCCTGCTTATCAATAACGCAGAGCTGGTCTGACTTTTTCCCAGAAGGAGTAAATCCTGCTAGGTAGAATTGGGGAATGTAGTGATGTTTTCTCACAGGCTTGCCCATCGTTCAATTCCCTTCAACAAATTCGTTGCATTTTGACACAAACCCTCAGCTTATTTGGCTGAGGGTTTTACTTTTTTGGTTGCGTGGAGGAGTCCTCAAACACACCACGCGTGTCTATATATTAGACGCAATCCGCCCTGCGATGTTTGCGCGGAAATGAGAAAAAGTTGTGGTGAATTGCCATTTCTTATAACTATTTTGCCCGACAGCAGTTAAGGAGAGAAGGCTTGAATGCGGGTGGTGTTATTTTCCGGGCAGGGATGCTTCGTAGACCTTGTAGTTGTCGAAGGCGTAGAGGTGGTTGCCCTTGGCCACGATAAAGCCCACCGTGCCCTTTTTGTACGTATCGTCACTGCCGGTGAAGACGAGATGTCCGTTTATGTAGCACTGGAGGGTGCTTTCGACAAACGCGACAGCTATGAGGTTCTTCTTTTTGCCACGATTTATCCGCTTGGAGGGGACGCAGCAAATAAGTTTGCCCACCGCGGCCGACTCTTTGCCGGTCAGGTCTTTTTTGTTCCCCTGGGAGATAAGCCATGCGCCGAACTTGCCGTCTGGCGAAATCATGAACATGTAGTAGGAGCTGTTCGACTCGACGCGGAAGGACAGGCCGCCAGCCGTACCTTTCTTGGCGGAGCTGAGAAGCTCTATTTCCGACTCGATGTAGAAGGCAGAGGGGGTGAAGTTACTAAGGTAACGGGGTATGAAGCTGCGCTCAGGCTCTGATTTGACGATGAACTTGCCTTTCTCGGGATAGGCATACCCCTCCTTCTGGTACCAGTTGCTGCTCGGGCCGGAGAAAGTTTCATCGACCAGCAAGATGCCCCGCTTTATAGCGAGCTTGCCTTTTCTTGCATCGCCGGTGGACGATGCTTTTGAAAGCGCATAATCAATTTTCTTTGTCCTGTGGCTCAGCAACTGGAGGCGTTGGATGCCGTATTGGATGTCAGTTTCTTTTTTCTCCTTGACAGCTTTGCCAATAAGCTTGCAAATTTCGCCGGCGGACTTTTTTGTTGTGCTGAAGAAACCCTTCAGTTGTTCGGATACCTTGACAAGACGTTTCTCTATTTTCTCGGCGCGCTTGCAAGACTGTCTATCCAGCGGGAAGAGCAGATATGCCAGGCCCTGGAGCATCATTTCCTTACTATTGCCTTTTTTCTCAGCTATGTCGCAGAGCATGGCTCTGGCATCTGCGGACATGGGGTCAGCCTCAAGCGCGGCCTTGCAGGTGAGTGCGGCATCGTCGAGATCGCCGCGTTTGAAGGATTTGTAGGCGTCAATAAGCAGTTTCTCTGCCTTTTCCTCATCTGCGGACTCGCTCGCTTCAGGCCTCTTCACCATGTCCGTATCTACCTGAAGCAACTGTCCACCAAGTTCCATAACTTTCTCGTTGCCAGGTTTCAGGCCGCACAGCCTCAGGTAAACGAAGCTGGCTTCAAGACATTTCTTTTCTTTAAGCATGTTCGCGCATGATTCGATTCCCGCGTTAACAAGACTTTTAACCGCGTTATCCACCCCCATGCGTATTTCTGCGATTTTTTGGAGCTTTTTTTGCGTGCTTTTCAGGAGCCTGGCCTCGGCGGTGCTCAGGGCGCCTTCCTTAACTTCTTTGAGTTCGAGGAGCTCTATCAAGGTAGAGCAAGCCTCGATAAGGCTCTCGATGTTCCCGGTCTTTTGGTGCACATCGACGGCGAGCTTGGCGAGTTCGATGCTACCCGGATACATTTTCTGAGCTTCTTCGAGAACGGCTGCTGCTTCAGTGTATTCTTTCAGCTTTATCTTTATTCGCACTTTCTCTATATACTCTTTTTCCGTGTCTGCTAAGACCTTACTTACACAGAGCAAGAGCAATATGAAGGCGGCGGAAATGAACAAACATCTCGGAAAAGCGCGCCACTTGCCTGCAGTATGCATGAATTACCCCTCCTGCATGTCTCAGCCGCTGACGGGCCGGTATTAAACAAGCGATATTTATCGCGACTCGCGAACCGTACAGATGATAATCACCAACACTTTGGCATGTCAAGGACATTCCCAACAGGCGGACAACATGAAGCTATTACACCGTTTTTTCAGGCGGAATAGAGGAATGCGGCAGAGGGCGGCGCTTCACGGGCTTTCTATGCAAAAGGCGGCACGGAAAAGGCATGGATACGGGTATTGGATGCAACACGTTCTCACATTCGGGAGCGGGGAAAAGTCTTGATTGCGGGCGGGCTAAGTGGTTATGTATAGTGGGGTAGGGTCGAATCGTGGAAGCTGCTGCGAGACTCATCGCTGATTCCGGCAACTGAGGTACACCGGCGTGGCAATCGGACTGCTATGCAGACACTGCGGGACCCACATCAAGGCACCTGAGAGTGCTGCCGGCAAGCTCTGCAAATGCCCGAAGTGCAAAGAGGAGATACGTGTTATCGAAACAGCTTCCATGAAGGCTCACTTCTGCGACCACTGCGGCAAGCCCCTCGCCAAAGAAACAGACATTCACGAAGTCCCGGGCAAGGTATACTGCGACGAATGCTTTGTGAAGATAGAGAGCAGGGAAGACACGACGGACGATTTGACTCTCGACCAGCTCGGCCTCGAGGCCCCAGTTGCTGAAGAGGAGCCGGAGGCTGCGGCGGGGCCGAAGCCTGGCAAAGGCCAGCGGGCCTCGGACGCTTTTCTCCTCGACCTGCTGGTGCAGGAAGGCGTGATGGAAAGTGGCGATGCGGAAGTCGTCCTGCGTTACCAGGAGGCGCTTGGCAAACGGCTGATTCCTGTTCTCGAAGACCTCACGACTTCGCAAGAGGAAATTGCACGCACTGTTTCCGAGGCCACCGGCTTGGAGACATGCCCGCCGGGAGAAATCGAAGTAGCAGAGGATATGCAGGATGTGCTGAGCGGCGAAATTATGAGCCGCTATGATGTCATTCCTCTCAGGCGCGATGGCGATGCACTTGAGCTGGCATTTCCCAATCCCCTGGACATCAGCAGCATCAAGAGGCTGCGCGATACTCTCGGGGCACCCATAATCCCCAGGGTGTGCACGTGGTCACAGTACACCCAGGTGAGGCTCTTCCTGAAAGCCATGTCAAAAGGCCAGGCGCCCGCGCAGGAAAAGGGTTGAATGCGGGTCAGTTCGCCTTTTAACTACTTTTCTTTCTTTTTGGGAATGAAGCTGCCGCCTTCTTGTGGCTGACCACAGTTATGGCCAGCTCGGGGCAGAGGTGCTCACAAAGCATGCAGGCGGAACAGTCCCGGGGCCTCGCTACAACCGGCACGAAGTAGCCACGGGAGCCGATTTCGGTGGATTCCTCGAAAACCTTTTCCCGGCAGAAATCGATGCATATATTGCAGCCCTTGCACAGGGAGGCGTTTACGTAAACCTCGTTAGACACTTTTGCACCTTTCTCTAATCGGCAGTGTAACGCTGGCGGAGCTTCCGGTGCAGTATCTTGCCGGTAGCGGTCCGCGGCATTTCGTCTTTGCTTATGAAATCAACCGACTTGGGCTTTTTGTAGCTGGAGAGCTTGCCGCGGCAGTAGTCAATGATTTCCTTTTCAGTGACTGTGTGGCCCTCTTCCAGTATGACCACAGCCTTCACAGCCTCGCCCCACTTGGGGTCGGGAACGGCTATGACAGCCGCGTCAAAGACACCGGGGTGTGCCATTATGACGCCCTCGACCTCTGAAGGGTACACGTGTTCCCCGCCGGTGATAATCAGGTTGTCTTTCCTGTCAACGATGTAGTAGTAGCCATCCTCGTCCTGTCGGCCCATGTCCCCTGCGGTAAACCAGCCGTCCCGGAAAGACGCGGCGGTTTTCTCAGGCATCTTGTAGTACCTGTCGAAAAGCATGGGGCCGCGTGAATATATCTCTCCGACCT
>CAYWBA010000298.1:0-4297 GCA_964455955.1 uncultured Planctomycetota bacterium
AGCTGCCCGTAAGCTCGGGGAAACTCCTTGCCCGTCTGGCGCGAAGGGGCGATATTATCTCGCAAAACTACGACGGCGCTACGGTAAGGATCCAACTCAAGCTGCCGGCAAGAGAGGCAAACATACTAATGCATGCGCCTAACGTGAAGTGGTGCGCAGCTAAAGAAGCAAAAAACAAATGAAAAATGCCTGTATGAGGAGGTTTTTTATGAGGTTACCACAGAGACACGGAGCGGACACAACCTGGCGGACGAAGGCCGCAACTCTACTCTCTACTCTCAATCCGTACTTCTGTAAAGGGGGGTTTTTCATGTCCAGGTGGAAATTTGTTCTTCTTGCCTGTATGGCGGGTTTTGTCATCCTGACTACAGCACCGCTCCCGGAAGTGCTTGCAGAACCGCAGCAGACCAGGTTGTTGAGATACCCGGACTACCACAACGGGCTGCTCGCTTTCTGCTATCTCGGTGATATATGGGTACTTGATGAAGGCAAGGGCGCCCTCAGGCCGCTGACTCACCACGAGGCTGTTGATATCCGCCCGAAGTTCAGCCCTGACGGGAAGTGGCTTGCGTTTTCGAGCAATCGCAGCGGCAATTTCGACATTTACGCCATGCCGGTTGAAGGGGGGACGCCGAAAAGGCTCACATGCCATTCGGCAAGCGATGTTGTTGTCACCTGGACCCCGGACTCGAAGTACGTGGTATTCCGGTCGTTGCGGGGGAAACACATGGGGCGTGAGCTCTACAAAGTCTCCCTCGAGGCCGAGCTGCCGCAGAAGTTGCCCTGCGGCACTGTCAGTACCGGCACTTTCCACAGCAGCGGCCGCTACATTGCGATTAACCGCCGCAACCCCTCCTACCAGCGGAAGGGGTACCGCGGGACCAACAACACCGAGGTATGGGTGTTTGACTTCCAGGAAAAAAAGTTCTCCAGGCTGACCGACTTTGACGGCCACGACAACTCCCCGATGTTTTCAGGAGACGACATATACTTTGTCAGCAACCGCGACGGGACGTTCAACATCTGGAAAGTGCCCATGGCTGGCGGCGACCCTGTGCAGGTTACCTCGCATAAGGGGGAGGGCTCACTGTACCCATCTATTTCCTCCGACGGCGGGACTATTGTTTACGAAAGGAATTTCGAGCTCTATAAGCTCCAGACCCGCAACGGCAAGTACGCGCCAGCCAGAATTGCGCTTAAGACTGACTATATTGAGAACCCTCATGCGTACAGGAAGTTCTCCAAGGTGGATGACTTTGACATTTCCCATGATGGGAAGAGGGTGGCATTTTGCACTCACGGCGAGATATTCACCATACCGGTCGAGAAAGGGCGGGCTGTCCAGCTTACAGACAGCCCGGCGAGGGACCGCAGGGTTTGCTACGACCCCAAAAGCGAAAGGGTCGCTTTCATCTCTGACAGGACAGGGGAGGAACAAATCTACATAATCAACGCGGACGGAACAGGCCTGGGCCAGCTTACTGATACTGAAACGCTTAAGCCGGAAGTTGCATGGTCGCCGGATGGCGAATACCTGAGCGTGGTCGAGAGCGATAACAGCCTCTGGATTTATAACGTCGAGGCGAAAGAGGGCCGCCGCCTCATCCGCCCCAAAGAGGGCAGGCCGTTTAACGTTGTCTGGTCGCCTGACGGCAAGTGGCTGGCCTATGCGAGAGATAACGAGGATTCGTGGTCGGATGTGTACATAATGTCTGCGGTGAACGAAAACCCGGTTGAGCACGCGGTACTTGAAAGGATGCCGTACTCGGAGTACAGGCTGCAATTTACTCCGGAAAAGCTCTACTTCCTCGGCCTGATAAATGAAGATTGGGAATTTGCAGTTTACAGCGTTGACCTTGCGCGCCAGGAAGTTGACCCCGATGACCCGGAGGCGAAGGCCAAAAAGAATGCCCAAAAGAAAAAAGAAAAAGAAAAGCCTCCTGAGAAAAAGGCGCCGGAAAAGCCTGCCGAGGGAGGTGCTACAAGCACTTCTGACAATACTTCTGCAGGCGGCGAAGCAGGCAAGGATGCCAAGTTAGAGGATGAGGGAAAGCCCGAGAAAAAGGAGGCCGGGAAGAAGAAACCCGAACTGCCCGAAGTCAAGATTGACTTTGAGGGCATAGAAAAGCGCATGAAGGAGATTGTGAGGGTTCCCGGCAGGATAAGGGGCCTTGCGGTTTCTCCGAAAGGTTCGGATGTGGTGATTGTAGTGAATGAGCCTCGCGGCAAAGAAACCAAAACTATAATTTACAGCGTGCTTGAGGATGGCAAGAAACTCAAGCAGATTGGGTCCGGGCGCGATATTAGGGGAATTCGTTTCAGCCCCGACGGGAAGAATATCTATTACACAAGCGCAGGGGTGCTCTTTCGAATGCCCAAGAGCGGCGGCTCGCCCAAAAGGGTTGCGTTCAGTGTCCGGGTGAAAGTTGACCGCCTCGGCCTGTATACCGAGCTTTTCAACGAGTGCTGGCGGATTATGAAGCATACTTTCTACGACCCTAACATGCACGGTGTGGACTGGGATGCTGTTCACCAGAAGTACTCCGCCGTGCTGCCCTCGGTCACTCACAAAGAGGCGCTCGGGACCCTGGTAAACAAGATGCTTGGCGAGCTTGAAGCATCACACATAGGCTTCTATGTTAATACGGGAGACGAGGCTCCATCGTATCGAACCATGAACCCGGGTTTCAAGCTTGTCCCTGATGACGAGAGCGGGCTTTACCGCGTCGGGCACATATACAAGAAAGGCCCTGCCGATAAGGAGTGGGTTGACATCAAAGAAGGAGACTACATTCTTTCAGTTGATGGCGAGGAGTTGAAGGTTCCCCAGAACTACTGGAAGATTTTCAATCACCCCCTTAACGAGAGGGTGGATATCGTTGTAAGCGCCGAGATGCAAGGTGAGAAGCGAACGAGCACCGTCAAGCTCGCAAGCAACAGGGAGATAAGCCGCTATGACTATTACGAGAAGGTGGACGCGAGGCGCGAGCAGGTTGAGGAGCTCTCAGGCGGCAGGCTCGCATACATCTGTATTCCATCAATGAGCGGGCGCAGCCTCGAGCGCTTCAAGCGCGAAATAATAGAGTTCCGGCTCAAGGAGGGCCTGATAATTGATGTCAGAAACAACCCGGGCGGCAACATAGACCAGGAGCTCCTTGATGTGCTGGAGCGGGGCACTTTCGGCACCTATGGTTCGAGGAACGAAGTCCCGCGCCGGCGGCCGTATAACGCCTTCCCCGGGCCGAAGGTTGTGCTTATCAACCAGTACTCCTTCAGTGATGCCGAGGTCTTTCCCATGGGTTTTGCGTCGCTCGGCCTGGGAAAGGTTATAGGCGTCCCGACCGCGGGCGGCGTCATAGGTACAGGTTCAAGGCGGCTTATTGACGGCTCCGTAATGCGAACACCTGTCCAGGGCTATTACACCGAGGAGGGCGTCAACCTC
Organism: uncultured Planctomycetota bacterium; assembly: GCA_964455955.1. Taxonomy (GTDB): domain Bacteria; phylum Planctomycetota; class SKW154; order SKW154; family DAOVDS01; genus CAYWBA01. Next base: position 3,443 of record CAYWBA010000298.1, read on the forward strand.
GAGAACTCCGGTGTCAAGCCGGACATTTACGTGGAGCTTCCTCCGGGGGACGAGCTTGCCGGGCGCGACCCGCAGCTTGAGCGCGCGGTCAGCGAACTCCTGAGCGAGCTGGGCGGCCTCCGGCCGAAAAAGTAGATAGCAGTGAGGAGAAAGTAGAAGAAGGAGGATGCAGACCTGCTCTCAACTACCTGCTTACTTGAAAAATGGAAAATGAAGAATGCATCAGGTGCGAATTGATTCTACAAACGACAGCCCGACAGTGGTAAATATCACAATCGGCAGCCATGCGGCAGATATGGGTGAGACGCGGCCGTCCGCGCCAAGTTCCGCGAAGAAGAAGGTAATGACAAAAAACGCGCTTGCGACCGCTATGCAGATTGTTATGTTAAGAAGCAATGCCCTGCGGCCGGCATGCAGCGCAAACGGCACTCCGAGCAGCAGGAGCACGAAGTTGGCGAGCGGGAACGCTATCCTCGAGTGGAGCTTGACCCGCAGGTGGGGGAGGTAGCTTTGGCGATGGTACTGCGAGTTAAGCTGGCGGAAGGAAAGGAAATTCACATCCCTGTCCACGCTTTCTATGTCGCTGGGCATTATGTCGGTACGGAAAAGCATCACCGGGAGCCCCACATAGGGGAACCTCAGGTTGCGCTTGCGGTCAACTGCAACTTTGAGCATCCCGTTTTCGTCGTGCTCGTAGACCTTAACCTCCCTGAGCAGCCAGCCCTTGCGCACATGGTCGCCGGAGTCTGCACGAATGCTCATGTGCTTGGTCCCTTCAGGATAGAAAGTTGTTATTATCACACCGGCCATGTGCTTGTGGTACGGGAAATAGTCTTTTATCCTGAAGACGTTTCC
>CAYWBA010000299.1:0-4297 GCA_964455955.1 uncultured Planctomycetota bacterium
ATCCGTTTTACCGTTTCCTTGAACATGTTCTCGTCGGCCTGTCTGTTGGTTATGCAACAATGGTCACCTGGACACAGCTGTTAAAGCCAAACTGGTATGACAGGCTTGTCGGCGCCGAGGGGCTGCCGCCCAACTACCTCTGGATTTTGGCTGTCTTCCCCGGACTGCTGTGGTACTTCCAGCTTTCACGCAAAAAGGTCTGGCTAAGCCGCATCGTAATCATGTTCTTTATGGGCACAAGCGCAGGCCTTTCGTTCAGAGGGATTTTCAACGTTCTTCTTACGCCCGGCAAAGGGCAGATACAGCAGAGCTTCAAACCGTTCCTCACAAGAATTGCTGGCAGTTGGACAATGACGGCAACTAACTTCAACAACATTATTTTCATCGTGGTTATTCTATGCGTACTATCATACTTTTTCTTCTCGTTCAAGCACGAGAAAATACCCGTGCTGCCTTATTCCTCACGCTTGGGGCGGTACTTCTTGATGATTTGCTTCGGCACGATCTTCGGCACAACGGTTCAGGGACGCATGTCACTCTTCATTGACAGGCTCACGTTCCTTTATACAGAGTGGCTAAAAGTCCTTGCGAGCTGAAACTGCTTCTGCTAACATCTCCTCCTTGCATTTACACGGTTTGCACAATAATGCAGGAAGTGTTACAGTATGTCTGCCTTTGAGCAGTTTGCAGTCTCGCCGTTTTCTCAGCCACAGGTCCTGAGTTGCGAGACCCGCGGGAGGAACAATTGGAAAACATTAGGAGAATACTTGCAACAGACTGCGGCAGCACAACTACGAAAGCCATACTTATCGAGAAAGAAGGAGACGAGTACCACCTGAAGGTACGCGGTGAAGTTCCCACCACCGTGGAGTCGCCCTTCGACGACGTAACCATTGGCGTAATAAACGCAGTAACCGAGGTCGAGGAGCTGACGGGAATCAAGATTATCGAGAACGGCCGCCTGATTAAACGAACCAGGCCCCAAGGCGATGGTATTGACATTTACCTGTCCACCTCCAGCGCCGGCGGAGGCCTGCAAATGGCGGTCGCGGGCGTGGTGCGCCGCATGACTGCGGAAAGCGCCGAACGCGCGGCGCTTGGCGCCGGGGCGATTGTGATGGATGTTATGGCAGTAGACGACATGCGCAAAGAACATGAACGCATAACCCGCCTGCGCCACCTGCGGCCTGATATCGTCCTGCTCTCCGGCGGCATTGACGGCGGCACAAGAAGCCACGTAATGAGCATTGCCGAAACAATACTCGCCGCAGACCCGAAACCGCGCTTCGGGACAGGATTCATGCTCCCGGTCGTCTACGCCGGAAATGTGGATGCGCAGGAAGATATCACAAACCTTTTCAGCGACCACATGGACCTCAATATAGTCCCAAACATCCGGCCCGTGCTTGAGCGGGAAAACCTGCAGCCAGCGCGTGACGCGATCCACGAGGTTTTCCTCACCCATGTCATGAGCCATGCACCCGGCTACGACAAGCTTATGACATGGACGGACCGGGATATCATGTCCACACCAGCGGCGGTAGGCACTATCATGCAGACAATCGCCAGGGAAGAGGAAATAGATGTCCTCGGGGTAGACATAGGCGGCGCCACTACTGACATCTTCTCGGTGTTCGGCGAGACATTCAACCGCACGGTGAGCGCGAACCTCGGCATGTCATACTCGATATGCAACGTGCTGCTCGAGGCCGGAATCAAGAATATCGTGCGGTGGTTGCCCTTTACACCTGATGAAAAAGACATCAAGAACCGCTTGCGCAACAAGATGATTCGGCCCACGACCATCCCGCAGACAATGGAAGACCTCATGGTTGAACACGCCACTGCGCGCGAGGCGCTGCGCCTGGCTTTTATCCACCACGGTATGCTTGCCGTAGGACTCAAAGGCATACAGGTGCAGCGTACCATAGCTGAAGCTTTCGCGCAGAAAAGTACCGGGCAGTCCATTATCAACATGATGGGCTTGAGCATTATTGTAGGCAGCGGAGGCGCCCTCTCGCACGCCCCTTCCCGCAGCCAGGCAACGTTTATGATAATAGATGGGTTCCAGCCGGAAGGAGTAACCGAGCTTGCAGTTGACTCGATATTCATGATGCCACAACTCGGTGTCCTGTCGAAAGTCATGCCTGAAGCAGCCTCACAGGTTTTCCAGAGAGACTGCCTGATTTACCTCGGCACTTGTATCGCGCCTGTCGGCCCGCCGGCCAAGGAAGGTGCGACTCTTGCAAAGGTAGAAATTATCCCCTCCTGCGGCTCCACACAGAAACACGAAATAGTCAAGGACAAGCTGGCTGTCATTCCCCTGGCGGTAAACGAAACTGCCGAAATAGTCATCACTCCCGGCCGCAAGTACAACGTAGGCGCCGGCCCGGGGGTCAAAGTGACAGCAAAGGTGCGGGGTGGCGAAACCGGCATTGTGCTGGATGGCCGAAACAGGCCACTTGCCCTGCCCAAAAACGATGAGGAGAGAGTTGCCAAGCTCAGGGACTGGTATAAGGCTCTCAACCTGCCCACAGGAGCTTAGAAAAGCGCAGAACTCTCTACAATTGTGGTCAAATACAGCCGATTTGTAGGAGAACCAAGCTAAATGGGAACGGCATATACACCCGGGCTCAAAGTTACGCGTCGCGCAACCGTAACGAAGATTCGCCAGCTTCCCATAAAGGGCAAGGTAGCTGTCGAGCTTGGCCAGAAGGTCGAGCCTGACACCGTGGTCGCACACGCTTACCTGCCGGGCGAACTCCATACTGCAAAAATTGCGCAGCAGATGGGACTCGAACCAGTTGAACTCGAAGGCACCCTGCTGGTCAAAAAGGGGGACAAAATCACTCAAGGCCAAGTCCTGGCTACCAAGAAGACATTTTTCGGCCTGTTTACCGCCAAGGCAACCGCTCCGGTAGATGGCACCGTAGAGTATTTTACAAAAGCCACAGGCCACATGGGTATCCGCGAAACTCACAAGCTGCTTGAAGTGGATGCGTACATAAAAGGCGAAGTGTCGGAAGTCTTTCCCCGCGACGGGGTCGCAGTTACCACGCATGGCGCCATGATTCAAGGAATATTCGGCGTAGGCGGCGAACGCAGAGGCATCATAAAGGTTGTCGTAACCTCACATGGAAGCCCGCTGACTGTGGACGCAATCCCCTCAGACTGCAAAGGTAACATTATTGTTGGCGGCTCGCGGGTGGGCGCCGCCGCGCTTCGCAAAGCTATTGAGGCAGGCGCTGTCGGCATCATTGTCGGCGGGATTGTCAATGAAGAACTTGCAGACTTCCTCGGCTATGAAATCGGTGTGGCAATTACCGGGCAAGAGGATATTGACCTTACTCTTGTTGTTACAGAAGGCTTCGGCCAGATGGCTATGGCGAACCGGACGTTCAACCTGCTCAAGGAACTCGAGGGCATGGAAGCATCTTTCAGCGGTGCCACGCAGATACGTGCTGGCGCAATACGGCCCGAAATCATCGTTCCGACCGGCGAAAAAGTCCCGGAGCAAGAAATCGAGGTCAGCCAGCAACTCGAAATAGGTACAAACATCCGCATAATCCGCGTCCCGTACTTCGGAAGAATGGCTGCCGTAACCGCACTGCCGCCAGACCTCAAAGAAATAGATACCGGCTCCAAAGTCAGAATGCTTGAAGCGAAATTAGCACATTCTGGCGAGGTGGTTTCAGTACCAAGAGCTAACGTTGAGATTATTGAAGCCTGACAGAAAAATCAGAAACATCTTGAAAATCCCCATCTTGCTTTTGCATCTTCCTCGGTGCCGCAGCAATGACTTGAACTGGGGATCCTCTACAAGGCTGTTTTTTCCTTGAAACCGGCATCTCTTCCTGTTATTAAGAGCCTGTAGCAAAATGAACTGTGAGACGCGCTGTGGTGAGGAGCGAGCGACGCGGTCGCAGGTCATTTTGCTACAGGCTCTAAGTCTTACATATGTCAGGCAAAGGTTGCTGGAAAGAAAGGCTCTACACCTGTGCAAGTTGACATAGATATTAAGAACGTCACACCGAAAACCGCAGTGGTTACTGTAAGAGGGTACGTTCAAACCAAGGAAGCAAAGCAGTTGCAGCGAACCCTGAAGGAAATTGATGACCGGCAGGTAAAGCGGATTGTCTTCGACCTAACAGATGTTGCATATGCCAGCTCTGCCGCACTGGGCCTTTTCGTAACCTACAGTAACAGGAAAAAGGAAGAGGAAGGCACCAACGCCGTTGCGATTGTCGGCCTTTCGCAAAGTATCCTCAATGTGCTCAGAACCTTAGGCTTGCTGCCA
>CAYWBA010000300.1:0-4293 GCA_964455955.1 uncultured Planctomycetota bacterium
AAATATGTAGGTAAAGGTAGCAAGCAATTCACAGGTATCTCGTTACTCATCCCTGCCTGCGGTTAATAGCTCTTTCCGCACTGCATCCCATTCGTCACATCGGATTTCCACGGGGTGAGTAAACAACCCTCTCGAACTCCAATTATCAAAGATGCGGGCCGAAAAGAAGTTTCTGGCATAACTGGAAGGGGTGTAGTAGAATATAGGCCAAGCATAAGGGAGACGCGTAGCTAATGGACAATACGACCGTATACACGCGCTCACGGAGTTCCTTTTATCTCCGGGTCAATGAAAATGAAGACGGTAGTTACAACTTCTTCATTTCTGAATCCCTTCGACCTATGTTCAACTATCACTTTGGCGAGGTGGAGGACGCCAGTCCAACCGGATGGAAAAGCGGAAAGAACAACATCGAGTACATATGGGTGCCTGAAAACCGGGCTGACGAAATCGACGTGGATGAGATTAAAGATTGGGCTGAGTTTGCCGGGAAACAATGCATCTGGCTTGGCTTGAGTAGGCACCTCCACCCGCACTTTACAGGCAATGAAATAGATTATTGCATCGCTGCTGACTTCAATTTCACTACTGATGGGGCTGGAAATATCGGGGCAAGAAGTGCGTTAGGCGAGGCCGAATGGAAGCTCAAATATCACTTCAATGAACTGGCTGGCAATGAACAGGACGAATATTGCAAGCGGATGTCGCGAGCCCTTTTAGAAATGATTGGTTTGCTTCCGGTTAGGCTCGGCCTCAGGAAAGCTGGATTTGGGCTTGTGTCGCCACCTCTTGTCTCACCTATTCCCGCACCGAGCAACTTAGGAGGATTAGCGTGGGTGTTTGCGGAGCATGTCGCCAACCAGAAGGGGCTTGAGTTCTTAAGACCTATCCTTCTTGTATCCAAGCCAAAGATGAAAGAAATCAGTATAGAAGAGAAAATCGAAAATTGGAACGTCATTTATGCGACAACGAGCGCGGTCGATATCAATCCAAAAAGCGTGAAAGGGAAGACCGTAATCGTAATCGACGATCTGTATCAGTCAGGTGTTACGATTTGGGCATACGCCAAGTTCCTGAAGGGCATAGGGGCGCATTGTGTATATGGCTTAGCGTGCGTGAAAAGCATGAAGGATACCGATAACCAGTGATTATTCCAATACTACAGATTACTCAAGCGAAGGGAGCAGGCGAAGCAGTCTTGAGACGCTTGCTATCCATACTCGTTGCTAGCGACGATAAGACTGTTTTTGAACTTTGCGGTTCAGTTCAGTCTCTTGTTGCAGAAATTGGAGTGAAGGAAGATATTGCCGAGAATATCGTCGCTGCCAGGGAGACAGCCGAAAAACTCGCAGAGGATTTGGAAAATCAAGCTGTGGAAGTTGTCTGGTTAGGGTCTCAGGGGTATCCTGAGCGCCTTGCTCGGATACTGCGAAACGATGCTCCTCCCGTGCTGTTTGTTCGTGGAAATCGGGATTTGCTTAATGCACCCACTGTAGGCTTCTGCGGATCGCGGAAAGCTTCTAACAAAGGGCTATGTGTCACGGAAGGATGTGCTAGGCAGTTCGCAACAGATGGCACGTGCGTCATAAGCGGATACGCACATGGCGTGGACATGGCGGCACACCGGGCAGCTATCAAAAACGGAGGCACTACTATAATCGTTCTTGTTGAAGGAATTCTTCGTTTCCAGCGAAAACGCGATATTGCCGACCTCCTTACCGAGGAAAATCACTTGTTGGTTTCGCAGTTCCCGCCTATGTTGATTTGGAGCGGTCGCAACGCAATGAAGCGGAACAGAACGATCATTGGTCTGTCCGACGCAATGATTTTGGTTGAATCGGGTCTTACCGGCGGAACATTCGCTGCCGGAGAAGAGACGCTAAAGCGACAGCGGCCGTTGTTTGTAATAGATTTTGCGCAACCGGGACCGTCTGCCGAAGCCAATCCACATTTCATCCAGCAGGGCGGTGTACCCATTAGAGGAAATCGAGAAGGTATCCCGAATGTGGACCAGGTAAAAGCTGTTGTGAGAGAACAATCTTGGCGGAATATCCCGTTGGACGAACCAACACTCTTCAACTGGAACCAAACGGAAAGTAAGAGACCCCATTAGTAGATCTCCAACAAACTGCTAACAGCATATCCATCTATCCTCGGCCCATTCTTTGTCGCGCTTTGTGGACTGTAGGCAAATGCCCCCAACTACGGTTGCTACAGTAAACCCCTCAGTTCGTCACATCGAATTCCCACGGGGTAAGTAAACACAAGAAAGAATCCTAACCCAGCCGGACGGCGTGCCGGGCGCGAGGCGCAGGTCGTCGTGGGCGCAAACGCCAAAGGAGCGTGCCCATGCACACGACTGACGCCAAGCTTACCCCGGCAGAGCGGCTCCGAGAAGTAGCTGCCATCTTCGCCAACGGGATTCTGCGATTGAGAACACCCCAAATCCGCCCCTGAATTGGCCACTACGGTAGTCTGTGTACGTTATGCTTCGGATATGTCATTCTGCTTCGAAGCAGACTTAGCAATCTGTTGCCTCCGTTCGCCAACATCTTAAACGGAAAGGAGTTGCGGCTCAAGAGAAAAGTTTTGTACCCGATTTTGTCCCAGGGTCAGCACTCGTGTTGGCAAGGCTGTGCAAGTAGCTGCAATAAAGCAGAAAGTGCCGGAGGCAAAGGCCGCTGTCGGTTAATATGGATTTCACTCGGAAGGAGTAATTCGTATGCGAGCTGCATGCACGCGCACACGTACCTCTTCGTATATGGCAACACCGATGCTTTCTGCAATCTCCAAGGTTGTTGCCAAGGCGTAGGGTACCGTCTCGTCCAAAGCGCCTGCATCGGCACGGCAACTCACTTGTATCTCAAGATTCTCGCCGTCAACAAAGGCAGACGCGCGACCGCCTTGGAGAATCTCATGCTGGACTGTCCCTCTTTGCACTGCGCGCCAGTCAGCTTGTTGACGTGTCACTCGTAAAGTATCTTGAGGTGGTGTGAAATACAGATCCGCCCGTCGCCAACCCTGATGCATGGGATTAACGGGCGTGAGCCATGCCAGTGTAATCTTCAGTCGACGCCAACAATGTAACCCACTTAACGATGGTGGCAATGGAAAGCTGTGAATATGGGATTGGTCCTTCTTAAGCTCTCCTGCGCCAAGAGCTGTAACCCGGTATTCAGTGCAATTGCGTACTCGGTCAGGATCGAGACTTCCATAGCCCAACAATCGAGTGACATATTCTTTGAATCCCCGACTGTTATTTGGTGTTCTGAGGATGTTATCAAGGATATGCCCGGCATTCCCCCATTCCACAGCATGGGCAAGAAGGGCTTTTAACCACACAGCTGGCGGGATGGAATCGATAATCTCGCCTCCCGGTTCGGTACGCAATGCCTCTATGACCTCGTATAGAATAGCGGCTGCGCGACTGGTCAGTGCTGTCGCGTTACTCGTGCCACGTGTATACCATACAGATGCTAAGTCGCCAGGTATTGACCCAGGTGCCGCGACCTTTTGTCCAGGAGATCTTGTTCCCAAGTAGATATCACAAGTTGCATTCGGACTTGACACCATACTCTCTGTAAGCACCACCCTACCGCCTGGAGCGAGAATCTCCGGCTTGATCGCACGTCGGTAGCCCATCCCCTGAGCATTGATCGGACTCGGCAATTCATTATCAACGTATGGCGCCACCGAGTGTGGCACCATTCCACTACCCGATTGGTCATAATTGATAGCACCTACGGTAATTGCATTAACAGCCTCAGCAGGTGAAAGCAAACGTCTGTGCCGAGCATCCGCCGCGACAGCTTTAATGATGAACTCTTGAAGCTGTGCAGCTGTCAGTGATGACAGGTCATCTCTCGGAAGATTTAACTCAAGTGTATGAGCATGGTTGCCAGCACTGACTATGAAAAGCACTTGGTATTTCCAAGCAAGCCAGTCCAGAAGTCGTGCCAAGGGGCTGAGTGCACCATCGAACATTCTGTCTCTGATACCGATAGACAAGTTGATGACACAAACACTGGGAGCAACTGGTGGTTCATTACCATCTCCCTCAAAGATGCGACGCAGAGCACGGTGAATGAGGTCAACTACAAGCACGTTATCAGAAACAGTTTCCTCTCGAGCCGCTCGCCAGTCTCGTGGATTCGGTTGGAGAATAGGACGCACATAGAGCCGTCTGGGCAAAGCGCTATCATGACTGTCAAGTTCCCCGTGGAGGATTAGCGATGCCATTGCTGTCCCGTGCCGGCGGTCACGTGCTTGGTACCTTGACTCTATGTCGTCAGG
>CAYWBA010000301.1:0-4289 GCA_964455955.1 uncultured Planctomycetota bacterium
TTCAATCTCAAGCGCGGCCAGTTCTTACTCGGCCTGCGCGGAGTACGAACCGTTTATGGCACTCGTATGTACAAAACTATCGGCGTTTGCAGCGGCCTGACACAGGCCGCCGGGCAGGTCGAAATGCGCGTTACCGTCCGCGGCGATATGGTCGCAATCCAGAGCGCCTCTCTGCCGGAGACGCGTTATATCAAGATTACCGAGCCGGATGGCTCATTCAAGCACACTCACGGCCCCATCTGCATCTTTCTTAAAAGCGGCTCTGAGATGGAACTTAGCAGGCTCCGTGTGAAACACCTGACAAAGGTAAGCAGCCCCACTGCGGAGAAATGACACGTGAAACTCTTTTTTCAAAATGGCACTCAACAGAATGGAGGCGGAAATGGGAACGCAGGCAAAGAAAATCTCTCGTGAAGCAGTCGAGGAAACACCCGAACTCTCGATGACACCCATGATAGACATAATCTTTCAACTCCTCATATTCTTCATGCTGGCGTGCAGGTTCCGTACCCAGGAAGGCGAGCTTCGGGCAGCGCTTCCAAAAGATAAGGGCCTGAGGTACAAAACTCCCGAACCGATAACCCTGAGGCAGATGCGCATCAAGCTGCTCTGGTATGGCGAAAACACCAACCGGCCGTCGAACAACCCGAAAAAAGGAAGGGTGGTTCTCAAGGTGGACCAGCGTGTCTTTCCCAGTGCCAGGAACGAATCCGGTGAACTGGCGCCTGACTGGAATGCGCTCTATAAGCTGATATGCCAGATGCGGGAGAACTACACGCCATCAAAATACCATCCAACCCTCCCGGCGATAATAGATGCGAGAAAGCAGGTGCAGTTCAAGCACGTTGTCAGCGTGCTCAACGAGTGCGTTCGCGCAGGCTTGCGTGAGATAGAGTTTGCAGCTCCTGAAATACCTTACTAAACCAGACTCAGGGGGAAAGAAAATGTTAAGGTCGGCACAAAAACAGCAGCATGGCACCGCGGTCCTGACCGCGCCTGTGCTGTACTCGCGCGTCCCCGATATTGCGGAGAGCCGCGACTCGGGTACATTGCTTGTCTGGGGAGATTTGCCCTACTGGGCTGTTGTGGATTCCCAGCTCGATATGTTTCTCAAACTCCTTCGCAGCGGCTCTACTCTCCATGACGCCGCCCGTACCATCGCATACGCAAGAGGCCACACAATCTGCTCGACCCGCGAGCAGCTCCGCAAACTCCTTCCCGGCCTCGTCTCCGCAGGCGTGGTTTTCAGGGAAAACGACTTCTCATACCACGCCCCGGCCACGGAAGACAGAATCGAAAATATAACTGTAAACATGACGCCCCGCACCGCCGGGCCCGCCAGCTCCCCCTCCGGAGAAGCCACGCCCACCAAGCTTATCAGGTTTCTCAAAAGTGCCCTGCCCTTTGCATCAGAAAACCCTTTGCTCAGAATTACCTGCGGCGAACCTGCACCCCGCAAAGAGGAAACTGTCAGGCTCGCCCGCTGGGCCGCCGATGCAGGCTGCTCCGTCGTCATAGCAATTGACCCGCTTTCCGTTGACAGAGAGTTTGCTGCAATGATCGCGGATTGCATCGCGGCTGTGGAGATTGCTATTGAAGGCCCTACCCACTACGAACACGAAACCCTGCACGGACGCGGTACATTCACCGCGGCCAAAAACGCTGTCCGGCTACTCTCAAAGTCAGGCGTGAAAGTCGTAACGAAAATGCTTCTGCATAAAGACAACCAGTGGCGGCTCGAAGAGTATTTCCACTTCTCTAAACGCCTTGGCGCAAAAGGCGTCCGGTTCACTCCCGCAAGACTCAGCCAGTGCGGCAGGTCTCTCCAGCCCCCGGATTTGCTCAAGCTTATGCGCTCCGTCACAACTATCTTCGCCTTGAACAAAACTTACAGGGCAATGGCTCACGAAGACTGGTTCACAAACCTCGCCTCCACCTGCCGCCTCTGTGAAAGGCGCACCTCGTGCGGCGCCGGCACACGCACCGTCTTCATCGATGCGGACGACCTTGTCTACCCCTGCCCCCGCCACCTCTACCCCGAGTTCGCGCTCGGAACAGTCAACGATACTTTCAGGAAAGTCTGGACAAACTCGCCGTTCCTCGACGGGCTCAGGAAAAGAATCGAGGTGGACAACCTCAACCGGCGGTGCGCAAATTGCGCCCTGCGGTACTGGTGCCGCGGCGGGTGCCGCGCCGAGGTCTATGCCCTTACAGGCTCCTGCCTTGAGCCCCTGCCTAACTGCAGCGAAGTACAACGGGTAATTCTCGAAATGTTCTGGGCGCTTTCGGAGATGCCAAACTTCAAACTGCGCCCTTCCTTAACCTGCTGAGAACTGTTCAGGCGCCGGAGATGCGCAACACCCGGGTCAAGCCGACCTTCCCGGGTGGCAATATTCCGGCGCCTCGTGAATTGTGCCTTCTTCTCACCGCAGAGAGCGTGGAGGAAAACCCTTTCTTTTTTCCTTTCTTCTCTTAACTATATCTTTTCTTTCTTTTCTTAAACCTATAATTATATCTTCTCTTCTTTGTCTTGCTCTGTGTCTCTGTGCCTCTGTGGCAGGAAAGGAACTTCTGCGGTGAAAGGTATTATACGAGGAAGGCGGCGATGAATGAGAGCCACAGTCCCAGAAATGCCACAACAATCATCCATCGTTCCACGACAAAACCTCACTTGTGACTTGAACTGCTTCGCCATTTCTCTAATCGTCCCCTCACCCGCCTCCCTTTAACAAATTACCCCGCTCCCGAATAACTTCACTTGGAACCTAACACCCTCCTCACCCGCCACCATACCTCACTCAGAGATTTCTTCTTGACAACCAGACGAAACGGTGGTAGATTTTCGTGTTGCTTAAAAACAGAGGAGCAATCTGTGGGTATAGTGGAGCGAAGCTTATAAGAATGCAGCAAGGTTTAATGGGCCCATTTATCATCAGGATGCCCGAAAGGTGAAGGTCTATTCCGTAATGGCAAGTGGATAAGGATTCCACACGCACCCATTCCCGAACCGCCAAGTCCGGGCACAATCTTCGCTTTTTCACTTCTCGGATTATTCTTGGCTCTCACAGGCCTTTTCCCCTATCTTGCCTATTACTTCTCAAAACTCTACAGGAAACACGTCAAACGCGAATCCCGAAAACCCGATGCCATGGCCTCAGCCGGATATGCCCTTGCGTGTATCGGTGTTGCCTTTTTCTGGTTGGGCTGGGGATTCATTCTCATCGCTATAATTCTGCCAAATATTCTACGGATGTGAAAATGATTCTGGCATGGCATATAGTGTGGACTGCGTATGGTTGGTGGTTTCCGAACGACGTGCGCGGTGCATGGTCCAAAGATGTGCGCAGTCCCGCGCTGCGGGAATTGGGCGAAGTTGATAAACGAGGAAGGCGACGACTGCAGCCTACAGCAGTAGAACTGGAGAAGTGGATTCTGACAGCGCAAAAGCGGCTGAAGTATCCGGTGATTGTTCTTGAGGAGGCGGCGCGGAAGGTGGCGCACGATTCGATCGTTACGTATGCGCAGACTCACAGCTATCAGATCCATTCCCTTGCGGTAATGCGGGAACATGTACATCTTGTGACAGCCAGACATATCGATTCGTATGAGCGGATAGCGAGGGCATTGAAGACCGTTTCGGCTCGTGCGTTGCGGCGGCACTGGGGGTGGGTAAAGCAAGGTGAAATAAGGGCGCGGCGGCAAGCGCCGCGGCTAAACAGGTCAGTTGGACGACCCGTATGGTCGCGTGGGTGCTGGGTGAGGTATCTGGACAACGAGACAGCGATAGCATCGGTGAGCGCTTATGTAGAGCATCAACGTGCAGGCGGCTGATTGTTTAGCCGCGCTGCTTGTCAGCGCGCAGGGCCAGCAAAGAATCTTCCAGTTTTGTGTAGATTTCCGGAATATTCCGGCTGCTCAGGTGTTGTATATTTAGAAGCAACAGCCAATGGCCAATAGGCAATAGGGAAAGCTCAAATGTCAAAGCTAATGAAGAAGGCAATAGGCAACAGGCATCAGGCAATAGCCGGAATCCGACTCCGACTATCGGCTTTTGGCTACTGGCTATTAGCCGGTTCGCGTTTTGAGCTTGATTTGACATTGGGATTTTGGATTTTGAAATTGGTTAAAGGTAACTCTGTGGTGAAAAACAATGTAACTCGCAGTGTGACAAGATGTTATGTAAAAACGCCCCCTCTGACGCTGTGCGGTCGCTCTGCATAAGTCGCGGCTGCTCCCCACCTTGCGGCGATTCTCTGGCCATTGCAAAAAATTTACAAGAAACTATACAT
>CAYWBA010000302.1:0-4244 GCA_964455955.1 uncultured Planctomycetota bacterium
GGACTGGGACTACACTTACAATTACGAGAACCGTCAGACTAAGGTTGAGAAGGACACAGGCGGCGGAATGGCTGAAGTAGGCGAATATCTCTACAACGCCCTCGGTAACAGGGTTGAGAGTGAAGTAGAACAGACCACAACATATCAAATGTACTACGGCGGTGCAGACTGCGTCGGCGATTACGACGGCACAAGTACCCGCTGGTACGTTACTCCATTCCTTGATGAGAACCTGATGATAAATGACGGAAGTGATTACTTCTACACACAGGATGGTCTCGGCTCTGTGCGGGAGCTTATAGACACCAGCCAGAATACTCAGAACAGTTATGACTACGAAGCTTTCGGCTCTTTCTACGGCACTCCGACTGAGAATGTAGACAACCGCTACACTTACACCGGCCGCGAATGGGACAGCGAAAGCTCGCAATATTACTACCGCGCAAGGTATTATCATCCGACCGCTGGCAGGTTTGGTGGCAGAGACTTGGTTGGGAACCCCAATCTATACATCTACGCTTGTAACAACCCCTTGTCCTTCTCTGATCCAATGGGCCTCTGGGACGTAAAGCCAGAAAGGAGGGGCAAATCGCGAGCTTTAATCGCAGCTACAAAGGACAACGACCCTATCAAAGAGCTTGCTGGGAAGGTTCGCTTAGATGAGGATGAAGCTACCGAATGGCTTCAAGTAAATCTCGGGGGTGGATGGAGACCATATATAAAAGGTGAAAAGATATTCAAGGGCAAGTGCTATTCTGTACCTAATACCGTGTGGATGGACAAGGGGGCTTTGAGCATCTGGTACCCTAGCATAACTTACCTAATGAACAATTTCGCAATACCTAAGTTCAATGAGTATCAGTCAAAAGGATACCGTTGTCGCCGAAAAATGACACTAAGTAGCAGCCCCGTTCCTTGCTGTGAAAACATGAGTTTTCCGCCAAAAGCTTCGCAATTGTCGACATCTAGGATTTCTGTATGGGCAAGCTCAACTGAAGAAGAGGTGGAAAAACATCTTGTAGACCCAGACTTGGCTGCCTATATTTACGTGGGACATAGTGCTGACAGCATTTTGAATCCAGACACAAGTAACCAAAATGGTGTTCCTCCTAAGAAATATCTAGGCTACGGATTGGAAGCTATGCACCTCTTTGGCTGTCAAACAACAGCAAGAAAGTCGCGGCGAGTTCCCCGTCCCGGAGGTGGCCCGCGAGTTAAAGAATACTATGTGCCTTGGTTTGCTAACATTTCTAAGTACGGGATTCTTGAAGGATTCTCAGGAAATGTTCATTGGATAGATTTAGCAATCATTGGCGTTAAACCAGAAGTGATAACGAAGGATAATGCCGTTTCCAGAAAATGATGCGGATTTATGGCCATAGGGCACAAAGATAAGAAATAACTGATTTGTGTTACTTTTTCTGGGCGTCAAGAAGTCTTCAGAATCTGGCAGTAAATCGTTGGTTGCTTGTAGGACTTGGACACATGAAGATAGCTCGCGTCTTGGTATATGCTTTGCTAGGAATAATCGGTTTTGTAATCTTCTTGGCGTTTCGCGTTCCACGTTGTCCTCCTATGCCCATAGCACAGACACGGATGCTTTGTCTGCAACACGCCTCGTTCATAACAAGGGAGATGGGGTACGGGACTTTACCATGGGAACTCCCCGAAACGGTACAGAATGAGATAAACATTACCAACGAGTCTCTTTGGGCCTGGGCGAGTTCGAAGCTTTCTGAACCGGACAGGGACTTTCCTCTTTGTGATACTGACGGTGATGGAAGGCCCGAGTATGCAGATGCATATGGGAATCCTCTCATTCTCTTACTGAACTCTAGCAAGGTTACAATAAAAAACAAAGAGGGAACGGAGTTCGATATCCAATTGGAAGGTATAGAACCAGGCAAGTCGTTCGCCTTATGGAGTATGGGGCCCAACGGGGCAAATAAATACGGCTTGGGAGATGACATTGGCTGGACCTGCTGGCGGGTTGAGAAAGGGAAAATCGTAGAAGAAGGCGTTTTCAAGGCTGGTATCGAGTGGACGAAGGGAGAAAGGCCGGAAAATCCTTTGGACAAGTAAAGCAGAAAACCGACTGAAGCAAGGCCCAAACAATTCTCGAAAATCTTTCAGATTCAGCGCAAGAATGAGCTTTTTTGCTACAACAATGGCACAGGGACTGTCTGAGTAAGCAATCAAGACTTCCGAAGCATCTCAGTCCAAGCAGGCAACTGTTCTATTAGAAATCGTCTTCTTATCCTTAACTCACAACACCCTCTCGACATCTTCTTCAGAATATCGAACGCATTCCGGTATTCAATAAACTCCAACGCCATACCACCAAGCAAGATAACCTTACTAATAAACCTCATGGGAAAAAATACTGCAGGACGGTGGCAAATGCGCAGCAATAACCGGTAGGGATATAAACAACACCACTCGCAAGAGGTACATGGTAAACTACTACTATGAGACCGGAATCCCTGAAATTTCCCTGTATTCCAGGCCGCAAGCCTACGGCAGTGCGAACCTTGCTGAGAAGTCTCTTTCTCAATATCTGATGCCGGAGCATCAGTTCTCACTGGCCTTGTCTGAGCCATATGATACCAAAACCAACAGAACTGAGAATGTAGTAGGAGAAATCTTCCAGGATAAGGTCAAAGCACTTAAAGCCTCACTTGAAAGCATTCTGGCGCAGATTGAGGCGAGAAAAAAGCTGAGAAAAAACAACCTGCTGGCAATCCTGCAAGGAGAGTGCAGGTGTGGCACTGAGCTTCTGCAGTTGGAGGACAGGGAATACCGGGAGCGGCAAATTTAATGAAAATTTCCCGGATTTTTGCTAACATTCCGGCTTTGAAAGCGTATAATAGTGTGGAAGAAGGGTTAAAGGTTTAAGGTTCAAGGTTGAAGGTAAGAAAAGCAAGCCGCGCCTCTTCAGGGCGCGGGTATCCGGCAGCAGGCCGTAGCCAATAGGCAAGAGCCAATAGCCGGAAAAGAAAATGCCGAATGTTTGGATTTTGAATTTGGCTGAAGGTTCCTCTGTGGTGAAATTCGCCCTAACTCGGTGCCAGATAAGATGTTACACGTGCCCACACTTCGCGGTTCGACGCAACCTGCTGTAATACCAAAGGGTTGCGTCAATTCCAAACCTGCGCTGTCCCACGCAAATGTAACCCGACCCCCCGCGAAATCTGTAAATAGATGTCGTAAGTCGTTGGTACGTAAGGAACTCTATTTACAGACGCATTTACAGACACTGCGAAGGGGTTTTTGCTTGACATGGCAGGGCCGGGTGGTTGTAAGTGGATATTGGAACCAGTATAAATCTCAGTTGGCATCGGGAGCAGTGCGATGAGAGCAGGTTGTTGGCTTCTTATATGTATGGGGCTGGTGTGTTTCGCCTGCAATAAGCCTGCGCAGCCGCCGGATTCAGTTGTCAGAATCCCGGGCGGGAAGTTCTTCATGGGCTACAACTCCGGGAGTCTGGATGAAAAGCCTGAGCACGAGGTGGAGTTGGCTGATTTCTATATTGCCGTTACTGAAGTCACCAACGCGGAGTATGAGAAGTTTGACCCGAGCCACCAGCGTTCAAAGCGCTCCCGCGGCGGCAATATGCCGGTCTGCGATTTGAGCTGGGAGCAGGCCGAGGAGTACTGCCGGTGGCTGGGCCAGCGCAACCCCGGGACTTTCCGCCTTCCCACGGAGGCTGAGTGGGAGTATGCATCCCGCGGCCCGGAGAACTATCTCTACGGCTATGGCGACGAATACGTCAGGGGCATAGCGGCAACCGACCGCGCGGGAGCCGTGGGCGTTGATAAGTATGAGCCAAACGGCTTCGGGCTTTACGGGATGTGTGGCAATGCCTCGGAATGGGTTGCGGACTCCTACTCCGCAGAGTACTACGAAGAGTGCGCCAAAAAGGAGATGGTGAGGAACCCGCGGGGGCCGGGAGGAAAAACATCTTCAAAGGTCATACGCGGCCCGTCCTATCTTGACAGGGGCAAAGACTGCAGGCTGACCAGACGCGCTCACATCTCCCGGAGAAGTTCCGAGGAACACATCGGTTTTCGCTGCGTCTGGGAGCCTTGACGCCGCCTCTACTTGGGAATGTCGTAGCGCAGGACCGTGGCCTGGCCGCCGCGGCGGAGTTCAACTTCGAACTCGGCCTCGTCTCTGAGCTGGCGCCAGAATTCGTTGCCTCGCTGGTACATGTCGCGGGTAGGGCCTGAGACATCG
This sequence comes from uncultured Planctomycetota bacterium, assembly GCA_964455955.1. Taxonomy (GTDB): domain Bacteria; phylum Planctomycetota; class SKW154; order SKW154; family DAOVDS01; genus CAYWBA01. Next base: position 4,237 of record CAYWBA010000302.1, read on the forward strand.
TTGAAGTC
>CAYWBA010000303.1:0-4241 GCA_964455955.1 uncultured Planctomycetota bacterium
TATCCATCGTTATCCTCACGGAAATAGCCAACTAACGCTTCCTCTGCTCCGTCAAGACCACCTTTTGCCAATGCTTCTTGGAGTACCCATTAGTCCGGTTTTCTATCTTCTATATTCGGGATCATGTAGGCGAGAATTATTGACTCAAACTGAATCATCTTCGGCATGCATGCGGAAAGCCATCCAAGCAAGTCGAAAAGCACTCGATCCGATGGTTGACGCTGCCATCCTGAAGTCAATGTCCCATTACGTAAGCGGTACTGGAAGGCACCCTTACCAGACCCAAAGTCTATTACCCAACCGCGATCTAGGAGAAAGGCTCCATCGAGTATGTTATTCTTTGAATCTGTGCCAAACGAGCCTTCTGCCACAAGCTTTTCATGAACCGTCTCAAGAGTCAATTGGGATTCCATCGCAACCAAGAAGTACGGAGGAGATTTGTAGAACCTGTTGAGATCTGCGTCGTTGGTGTGGATCATTGTACCTTTACCTGGCTTCATCAAGAGACGCTTCCACTTGCGCGAGTTCTCGATGGTAGACTCGAGTTGTTGGCTTGTAAGAACCGATTTCACCTCTCCGCCTGCACAAACACCCTCAATGAAGAATATTCCTGGTTCTTCCGGAGTGAAGGTGAAGGGATGGTCTTCATTTGCTATGACCACGTCTGTCTGACTTGAGCGAGCACCACACTTGTCTACTACCTCGCCGTGACCGACCGATAGTCGGCGCGGTAGATACTGTTGAAGGAATGCTCTAAATGCAGCTTCTACCTGCTCGCCCTTGTTGCCCTGATGGCTAAAGGTTGCACGCGCTTCAGCCAGCTTTGCCTTCATCTGGGCTTCAGTGGCACGGATTTTCTCTTCTAACATACTATCCTCAATTCTAACTGACTCGCTATTATCTGATTTCCAGATAAGCCCGTGGTCCCTGATGGTCACTTCAAGGGGGACCATTTGCCCTCTTTTATCAACCACAGACCTGATTCTTTCCTGCCGGTGACATCATGCAGTCCGTAGAATATCTCTACTGGTTCCCCTGCTCCCATCTCGGCAACATGCTCCTTAGAAATAAATCCCTTCCAGTCCGGGCTCTCGTCCCGATTAGAGATCTTTGCCCCTTGTTCAGATAGACGATAGAGATGAATGATGAATCCCTGTTCAAGGTTAGCATTTGGATGACATAGACGCTTGATGTCTTTCCGCAAGTGTTCCTCTTTTGCGTTCATGCCGAATTCGACGACTGCCGCAAGCTTCAGGTAATCATAAGATGGCTCTTTGCCCTCGGCGCATTCCGGGGGGCTTTTTATCGCAGATATGTCCCAATGCTGTCGTTGAGATTCTCCCAAAGGGTCTGCGGTAGGATACTCCTTTTGGATCGCACATAGTCTACGACCTTGCCAGGAGGTGTATCTTTGGTCGGCAGGCAAGGCGTTATAGAGCTTCGTGTAGAAGAGCGCATGCTGCCCATGCTCGGTATAGCACAAGTACGGATCCGTAACGAATTCCAAGCAGAACTGCTTGATGACCTGTCTAACAGCGTCAATCTGTCCAGACATCCTACTACCCCCATTCTATAAGACCTATGCCTTTTGAGCGTAGAAGAACACAACATCTCTTGCGGTTGAACGACCGTTCGCTATCTTGATCTCCTGTAAGGGAAGTCCGATAGCCCCCGCCAGTTGGCTCCGCTTCGGTTCAATCCAAGGTTTACCCGCCCGGTTCGTCTGGTGCTGATAGAAAGCGAAGACATCTCTTGCCTTCATCTCATCCCAAATCACATGGGCCTCTGATTCCAGTACATGGTCGAAACTCGGCTTTTGGGGTTCAAGGCCCGTATCAGGATCAAGGAACACAATGCACCGCTCCTGAGCGAAACCTGACAGGAATGCAAGGGCTGCCTGAAGATAGGTGCTTCTGTTTTCAAACACGGGACCGAACACCGTCACTCCGACTTTTGAACTGATGTTCTCTATTGCCTTTACGTTGCGGAAATGGGTAGTAACATCCTCAGGAATATCACATTCCTGGCCATCGATGACAAGGCGGCCAAACTCGCTGGGCCGATAGAACGCCAATTGCAGAATGCGGTCTGCCTCAAATATCTCTGCGAGCCTAAGCAACACGCCCCATTTGACGAGGTCACGGTTGTCAGCATAGAAGGAATCTCGCATAGTTACGTCCAGCGGGCTAAGTACTTCTATCGTAGTCAAGACCCATGCCCAATTATATTGAGAAATAATACCCATGTGCCCGGCACATCGCAACCTTTTCTGCGCCAGAAAGTGGTGGACAAATCGAAGAGGCCAAGAGCTTTCTTGCTGTGGCTCACATTGCTTACCCGGTGAGAGCTCGATGTGACAAACTTGACCCGCTGTTTGTGAGGCTGGGATATTATTTGCTGATTGGCTTTGCCTCGACCACGTCACCCGTGTCTTTATTGACAAGTTTGTAAGGGTAAGTTACGGAACTGCTGTTCTCTACTATGACGATACTTTCAGTCATCAGCCACAGCATTGAGTCTATTCGGTCAAGTGCTGAGACTTCCCACAATGACCCGTCCTCAAGTTTAACGTAACGGCCCCCATCCATAACCTTTGATATCCAGTGGCCCCCGCCAGTTACAACTGTAATTGGCGGCGGTGCGCTGGGGAGGCTTGGTGTACTTGGTGCAGGTAGAGTTCTAGGCAAACTCTGAGATGATGACATGCTCTCATCCTTAAATACCACAATATTTGTTACAGGAGTCCAGTCTCTTTCACCATGACACCTATATTGAGCGTTAATATTGGTAACTTGTGTGGTGTTAGAAATCGTGCTGCCACTGGAACTATAGAAGAGCTTTCGCCCTTTTAATGCACAAACACCACTTGCAAGTTTCTTGAGGTGAGCATAGTAACCCCCACCTTTTGCAGCTGGATTCAGCGTAACCTTCATCTCGATACTCTTCTCAGCAGGATTGTAGCAAAGCACTTTGTAGTCCGAATAGATGATTACAGGCGGTGGGTTCTTCACAGCATCTTCCACCATTGTCACGAGCAGTTCTACTGCCACCTTATCTTTGCTCTGCAACTCAGCTTTAAGGTCATGTATCTTTTTCTCATATAACTGATGTTTCAGCAGGGCCTGCTCCAACTGCTTCTGAATCAACGAGTCTACCGGCTTTATCTTTTCTTTCGATTCCGGCGTCTTGTTCTCAGAAAAGTGCTTTGCTGCAGACAGTTCTCTTTCTGTTTCTGTAAGCTTTGCTGTCACTCTGGAAAGTTGTTTTTCCATTTTGGCGAGTTCCATATCAACCTGCTGTCCTTCACGGCCTCGTGTATCACTCGAATTCCTGCCAAGTTCTGTTCCTTCAGAGTTCCTTGTACCCGCAAGCCCTCCTAACAGCAGTGTGTATCCAAGGACACCTATCCCAATAGCGACAATTGCCAGAGTTTTCCAAATTCTGCTGACATGAGCGAGGTTTGTCGTGTGCTTACCGGCAAGTACTCTTGTAGCAACGAAAACAAAAGAGCAGCGGGGGCATTTTGTCTTCTTCCGGAGTTGCTCGGGCGGCATAGAAATCACGACATCACATTTGGGGCAATTCACTTTCGTTGCAATCCGATTCTCAGTTTGAATTGAGGCGGATGCAGGTTGCTTTGTTTTCTTCTCGCCCACTTCGCTCAGCGCGCCGCACTTTGGGCATTTCACAGTCCTGCCATAGAAATAAGCAGGGACAAGAGCGCTATTTCCACAAGGGCATTTCCACTCAATTTTAGTGCTATTTTCTTTGCTCTTCGGTTTTTCCGCGCTCATATCATTGACACCCGTGCATGTTCTATTTAACAAGTGTACGCAAGGCGCTCGAATTGTCAATACAGAAACCACTCTTACCATACTGCACAGGTCACCATTGCGGCAGAGTGGCAACACCATCTCCACCACGGTTCGTATTAGTTTCGGGCTGCGGTGCGCGCGGGAGCGTTAAATTTGAGAGGGTTGTAAAACAGAGAGTCAGAGAGTTTTGGCGCGTTTTTTCGGACTCCCAAGGGCAACCATACGGTTGCTGCCGCACCCCGGACTCTCTCGCCTAAACCAGAGAATTTCACACCTCTGCCAGACATGCGCAAAACCCTTTGGCAGCGGTAGGTTATGTGGAAACGGTGAACGCTCTCGGATTCGGGTTTTGGTGTAAAATTGTGGGCACTCAAAAGTTCGAGAAAACTGAATTTCTCCCCAGTCGTAACACACAGCGCACCAAAA
>CAYWBA010000304.1:0-4240 GCA_964455955.1 uncultured Planctomycetota bacterium
ACAGACGTTTACAGACGGCTTTTACGGCTGGTTGGCGCAGTTGGGTGGGCTTGCGGCGGGAAGGATTCGGAGAAGCCGGGGTATTACGCAAACGGCAGGTGCGCAAGACGAGAGAGATGAAAAAAGTGCTTGCCGGTGCGGTCAAGTACCTTGGCGGCACCCTCGCAGCCCATGAGATAGGCGGGTGTTAGAGATGTACTTTTGTTCTTTGCGTTTCAACACGTTTCATTTTGTTTCGTTTTGTGTTGCATATTGCAGGGCGAAGAGTTAGAATTATGTCCATGAGCGGGAAGCGACAACTGAAGCCGGAAGATGCAAGCATAATCCTCGACTCTGTCGCGGATGGAGTATTCGCGATAGACAGGGACTGGCGGATAACCTACTTCAACCATGCGGCGCAGGAGATTACCGGGTTTACGAAGGAAGAAGCGATAGGCGAGCACTGCTACAATATCTTCCGCGCGTCCTGCTGCCAGGAGGGCTGTCTGCTTAGAAAAACCATGGAGACTGGCAAGGCGATTTACGGCTTGAGCATAAATATCCTTGACAGGGGGAACAGGGAAAAGCCGATAAGCGTCTCAACCGCGGTTCTGCGTGACCATTCAGGCGAAATCAGGGGCGGGGTGGAGATATTCCACGATACCTCCGAGGTCGAGGACCTGCGAAAAGAAATCAAGAAGGCCTACTACTTCCACGACATGGTCAGCAAAAACCACCGGATGCAGGAAACCTTCGCCCTTATACCTGATATTGCCGCAAGCAAGGCATCCGTGCTTCTGAAAGGGCCGACAGGTTCAGGCAAAGAGCTTCTTGCAAGGGCGATGCACCTTGAGAGCCCGCGCGCGGACAAGCCCTTTGTGAAAGTCAACTGCGGGGCGCTGCCTGATAACCTGCTTGAGAGCGAGCTGTTCGGGCACGTTGCGGGCGCTTTCACAGATGCCAGGACAGACCGCAAAGGCAGGTTTGAGCTGGCTGACGGCGGAACAATTTTCCTCGATGAGGTGGGCGACGTATCGCCCGCCATGCAGGTCCGGCTGCTTAGAGTGCTTCAGGAAGGCGCCTTCGAGCCTGTAGGAAGCTCCAAGACGCTAAGCGTGGATGTGCGGGTTATCTCTGCGACACACCGCGACCTGAAAGAACTCGTGGCCCGGGGCAGTTTCAGGGAAGACCTGCTTTACCGGGTAAACACGGTGGTGCTCGAACTGCCCCCGCTTGCAGAGCGGCTTGAAGACCTGCCGCTTCTTGTCGAGGAGTTTGTCAGGAAGTTCAATAACCTCACCGGCAAATCAGTCAAGGGTGTCTCGCCCGGCGCAATGGAGCTGCTCATGCGCCACTTGTGGCCAGGGAATATTCGCGAGCTTGAGCACGCGATAGAGCATGCGTTTGTCCTTGTGAAGGATGATACAATAAGGCCGGCGCATCTGCCCGGTGACTTGCAGGCGGCGGTGCCGAAAGATGAGTCGGCCGCCGGCCTCGCTCCTATAGAGCAAAACGAGCGCGAGACTATAATAAGGACACTTAAGACAAACCACTACAACCGCAACAAAACTGCAGCCCATCTGGGAATCTCCCGCATAACGCTCTGGCGCAGGATGAAAAAACTCAAGATAGGCACTTGACGAAATCCCGGCTGCTTGAAACGCTACGTTTCACAGATGTTTCAGGCCTGAAACAAAAAGTGTTTCCGCCTGTCCATGTTCCATTTACGTAACTTCTTGGCGTGCTTGAGATTACGTCGTGTGACAGCAGTATGGCACAGTGATTGCTACTGTGTGAGTTGGAGGTTTGGAATGCTTGTAGTAATACCTGTCTTTCGAGAAGAGGTTTCACCGCGCTTCGGATTTACCTCAGAGGTACTTCTCGCACGCGTGGAAGGTGGACAGGTCGAGTTGGCACGGCGCGTTTCTTTAGGCGGGCGCGGCGGACGCCAGTTGCTTTCCTTCCTTGCAGCCGAGAAGCCGCAAGTGGTTATCTGCGGAGGGATACATCCTTCCTGGCAGGTGCTTCTCGAACGGGAAGGGATGAAGGTCATATGGGGGGTAATCGGCCCTGCGGAAGATGCGCTTAAGAGCTACGTTGCGGGAACCCTGAGGAGCAATCAGTTTGTGTGCCGCGGGCGCCGGGGAGCAAGAGGGCGCGGCGGTTTTCGAAGAGGCAATCGAAGGAAATAGTTTTACAGGGAGGTGAAAAGTGTTGATAGCCATAACAGCTACAGGGAGCGAGTTGGATTCTCCTGTGGACGGCAGGTTTGGCCGTTGCAGCAAGTTCGTTATTTACGACACGGACCAGAAAAAGGTTGTGGAAGTGCTGGACAACGCTGCATCCGCGGCCGCAGGCGGTGCAGGCATACAGGCGGGCCAGCTCATTGTCAGCAAGGGAGTCGGTGCGGTGCTTACAGGCAATGTAGGGCCTAATGCAAGCAGTGTCCTTTCGGCCGCCAACATCGCGGTCTATACCGGCATCTCAGGCACTGTACAGGAAGCAATTGACAATTTTACCGCAGGCGGGCTTAGCTCAGCGGGCGGCCCGACTGTCGGCGCGCATGCCGGAATGGGCGGCGCTGCAACACCGCCACCTGCAACACCTGCGCCACCTGCCGGTCCCGGCCAGGCAGGCGGTGGTTTCGGTATGGGCGGCGGCCGCGGTATGGGTATGGGCGGCGGCCGCGGTATGGGCATGGGCGGCGGCCGTGGTATGGGCGGCGGCCGTGGTATGGGCGGTGGCCGCGGTATGGGCGGTGGCCGCGGTATGGGCATGGGTGGCGGCATGGGTGTAGCGCAGCCCGGATACGTACCGCCGCAGGGGACGGGAACGCCTTCTGATGAGAAGGCCTTTCTGGAAAACCAGATTGCCTACATGGAGCAGCAGCTTGCCGCTATCAAGAATAGATTGAAAGAAATTGAAGGACAGCAGGCGGATGACTAATCACAGAACAGGGTCAGATTTGTGAAGGAGGACTGAGATGCCTGGTTTTGATGGAACAGGCCCCGCGGGCATGGGTCCGAGAACGGGCGGTGGATTTGGTTTTTGTCCTCCGGGCACAGGTCCCGCACCTGCGGGATACGCTCCCGGAGTCGTATATGGAGTAGGCCGCGGTGGGATTCCGTGGGGCGGAGGTCGTGGACGCGCATGGGGCGGCGGCCGCGGCTGGGGGGCCAGAGCAGGATTCCCGTATGCAGCGACCCCGTACGCGGCGGCAGCGCCGTACCCGGCGGCGGCGCCATATCCGGCCGCAACGCCATACCCGGCCGGAGCGCCTTTTGACGAGAAGGTGTTCCTGGAAAACCAGACCACCTACCTGGAGCAGCAACTTGCTGCTATCAAGGACCGATTGGCAGAGATTGGAACGCAAACGACCGAGGAATAGTTATATTGCAAGACCATTTTTTGTTAGGAGGTATAGAAATGCCTGGTTTTGATGGAACTGGTCCAATTGGACAGGGCTCGATGACTGGCAGGGGGATGGGCTACTGCGCCGTCCCTGTAACCCCACCGGCTTCGACTTTGGGGCCTGTTGCTCCTGCAACAGCTCCCTACTATCCTGCATCCGCTTACCCCCCAGCGGTGCCGGCATACGGATTTCCAAGGACAGGTTATTCTCGTTTCGGATGGTGGCCGCGTTTCGGTTATGGCCGTGGTTTCGGTGGCAGAGGAGGCCGCGGCAGAGGCGGCCGGGGCAGGTGGTAGTAACTTGCGGCAAGTAGGAAGGAGATACAATGCCCAGAGGAGATGGAACTGGTCCCCGTGGTGAAGGGCCATATACAGGCAGGCGAGGCGGTGGTGTGGGACGTGGCAGAGGACGTGGCGCAGGCGGACAAGGTCTTGGCCCCAGTGGGAACTGCGTATGCCCATCATGCGGACACAGGGCGCCACATGCGCCGGGCGGCCCGTGCAACCAGATAGCTTGTCCTTCATGCGGGACACTCATGGTGAGAGAATAGAGAGATACAAGTATTGCCGAAGGATATAGCTCTCTGTTCTCAACTGAAAGGGTTTTAAGGAAGTGGAAAACATCAGGGAAATCCAGCATCTGCTGGGAGAGGCCTGGGCGAGTGTAAATTTCTACTTCAGCGGCGCTGCAGTGCCCGACATCAAGGTCGGAGAGGGCCTGCGCTTCTGCGAGGCGCTTACCAAGGCGAGGTCCGGCCCTCTGCTGCTTCATCCGGGCACGGTATCATGCCCGGGCGCGAACTATGTTTTCGGGTGGGAAAGGAACGAGGCACAGAGAAACACAATCCTC